>PUOG01000178.1 GCA_003552745.1 Spirochaetaceae bacterium | reverse complement strand
TGCTCTCGTAGGCGCTGTCGCGTCCTTCGATCAGCTTTCGGCGCTGACTCTCGCTCTTGATATCGTCGAGATGCTCGTAGATACCGTCCAGGGTCTCGAAGTCGGAGAGGAGCTTCGCCGCGGTCTTGTGTCCGATCCCGGAGACGCCGGGCACGTTATCCGAACTGTCGCCTACGAGAGCGAGATAGTCGACGATCTGCTCCGGCCACACACCCCACGTTCCGTGTACCGCCTCGCGGTCGAGCTCACTGAAACCGCTGTTCTCCGGCTTGAGTACCGTTACCGGATCCCCGACCAGCTGGAGGAGATCTTTGTCGCCGGAGAGAATCGCGGCCGGCCTCCCGGCCTCGCGGCACCGGGTGCACAAGGTCGCAATAACGTCGTCGGCCTCGTAACGCTCGGCGCGAACCATCGGCACGCCGAGAGCCTCGAGTATCGATTCTATTACCGGGATCTGCGCCGTTAGCTCCTCGGGAGTGCGGTCCCGCGTCGCCTTGTAGTCGGAGAACTGCTCGTGGCGAAAGGTCGGACCTATCGAGTCGAGGACGACGGCGAAGTGTTTCGGCTCATACGACTGCAAGAACTGAAAGAGCGATCGGAAGAAACCGAAGATCGCCGACGAATTCTCACCTTTCGGATTACGGAGTGGTCGCCGGATGAACGCGAAATAGCTTCGGTATACGAGACTGTATCCGTCGAGGAGGTAGAGCGGATCGGATTTCATACCGCATTATAGCGCGCATAAGCGGTGGGCATCAGCCTGCAGTGTCCGGCGCGGCCGGGCAGGCGTATGGGTATCGGTCAACCGGCGAAGTTCACCCCGCCGCCGGAGGCCGGGTGCCTCTGCCGCTCTTCCTCCGATGGTGGCCCGTGGGTCGATGCGATCTGCGCCCAGGCGGATCGAAGCTCGCTCAACATGCGGCGGACGGCTCTCAAGCGACCGGCATCCTTCTGCATGTTTGCATCCGTGAGCTCACGATGGAAATAGCGGTACAGGTCGAAGAGCGTCTGGGCAAGCTGTCCGCCCTTCTCGAGATCAAGCCCGACGGTCAACTCGGTTATGCACTCCTGCGCCTTCACAATCGCGTTATGCACGCGGTCGAGTTTCCTGGTCTCCTGGTCGAGCAGCGATACCGCTTCGTCCAGTTGCTTTATCGCCTCATCGTAGAGCATAACGATCATCTGGCCCTGGCCGGCGGTACGAACACGAGTCTCCCGATAGGCGTTCAACTGACTGCTGCGTGCATCATAGCTCATAACGATCTCTACCCCCCCCAATCCATTCCTATCTCGCTCGCTCGATCAGTGTGGATACGGGTACGACCGAGTACCCGCGGGAAACAAGCGAGCTGAAAAGCACATCGAGCCTCTGAAAGAGATAATCCGGTCTTCCTCCGACCGCTGTGTCCTCGCCCGGAACTCCGAGTGTAACATCGATGATCGATCCCGGCTTCTTCCGTTCGATGATCCGGTCGATAAGCGCCGCGGTGGGACGATAGAGAGGATCGGTCCCTTCGGCGGTAAAGCGCGGAGCGCGATCGAGCGTATCAACATCTCGACCGACATACTGGTAACCGGCCTCCTCGGCGGCGTCGAGCACGAGTCCACTCGTGTTGTAGTACGGTGCGTGCCAGAGCAGGCTCAACTCCTCGCCGGTGACTTCGAAATACAGGTCTTCTGTTTCGGCGAGTCCCTGTCGCACGAATCGTTCCGTGACACCGATAGCCGCATCGGTGAGGTCGAGATACGACGAGAAGAGATTGCCGATCTCGTGTCCCGATTCCGCTATTGTTCGTGCGGCATCCGGATTGCGGCGCAGAAAGTCACCGTTTACGAAGAACGTTGCTTCGAAGGAATATCGATCGAGCGCCCGCAACACGTCCGTGAGCCCATCACTTCCATGCACCGCATTTACCACCAGCGCCACCTCGCGGGCACGCACGCGCGAGCCGTGGGAGAACGTCGTGAAGCTTACCGTCTCATCCTCCTCGGGGAACGGCTCATAGCGCTTCTCAGGGAACGCAAGCAGAGGCGAGGTTTCCACCGCCTCGAGCCTGCGCACAAGAATGTGATTCCGGTAGCTTCGCGATGAGAGCGTATCGAGATATACCCGGTAACGCTCGCTCACCGACCGCGGCTCAGAAAACCGGACTCGGGAGCGCCGAACATCGAACCGGTCTTCGTCCACCGTCGCCGAGAACTCCCCGCGTCCCAACTGAATATGCCTTCGCTCGGCGGGGTCGAATCCGATACGGTCGGCCTGGGTAAACCCGAGGATGTTCCTGCCGTTGCCGTTGAGCGATTCAACACTCAGCACGGATCGATCGGCCACGAAGAGCCGGTCGTTGTCGATCCACTGAATCGTGACCGGCCGGTCGGCCTCGAACTCGTCCGCTTGCCGCCAGTCGTCATGCCGGCGGACGACCACGCGGTCGTCGGTAAGTAACGCAACGTGGGCCCCACCCGGTGACCTCGAGATTCCCCGGGTCGCCGAATCCGCCTCGAGCCGGGTGAACGTCAGATCCTCGAGCGAGTCGTCGACGACGATTCTCCGCACGCTTCCGATTGTCGTGCCCTCGCGCTCGGTAGTAACGAGTACCGTGATGACATTGTCGCCCGACCACAGAGCCGTTTCAACACTGCTTTCGGGCGGGAGATGGAGCATCGGCAATCCCCGTGCCGATTCGCCGGCCCGCCGTTCGCCGATCATGGAGAGAAAGAGCTGTCGGCCCCCTCGATCGATCAGAATCAGATCCGAGTTTGGCCCGACCCAGAACTCATCGAACGCTCCATCGAAACTCATCGGCAATCTGCCGACCACCTCAGCCTGATCGATCACGTTGCGGTAGAGACTTCGCGTAAAGAGCTCGCTGGTCTCCAGACGGTGCACCAGGCGTCCCTGCACGACGTAGAGACGGTTACTATCGGACCATCGCGCATTTCGTATCGACCCGTAACCGATCCGGCGGTGCTCCTCGTCGAGCAACCGACCTTCCCGGAATCGCTCCACCTGAAACGAAAACAGCTTCCCGTCGTAGGAGTATACGAAGTGCCTCCCGTCGGGAGAGAAGCGGGCCGGTCGTTCCCGGAAGGAGCGCTCAACGCGTTCGGCGACGACATATTCCTCGCCATTGGTGGTATCGCGGAGTACGAGCGAAGCATATCCGGGTGATGACTTGACCTGTGTGACCACATACCGGCCGTCCGGAGAGGCTACCGTAGGGGTGAGCAGTCCGGTCTTGATTTCCTCGCCCCGGGCAACCGGGGAGATCTGCTCGAGCTCCCGAAACGTTCCTGTCCTCGGATCGAGACGAACCGTCGTCAGGCGGTTACGGACCTGCACCTGACCGAGAGCGGGCAGATACACAACGTCCTCCGGAAAGAAGGTGAGCGGGCGGACGGTCTCGTCATCGAGGTCCGCGTGCACGGCCGTTCTATAGCGTCCGAGCGCAGCAGCGTCGGTGCTCACCTGGAAGACGAGGTCGGATTCCCGGCCGAGATCGAGGTCGGAGAACACGACCTCGGCGGCAGGCGACGCAGCCGCCAGAGAGAGCACGAGGAGAGCGTAAATGGCGACCTTGAGCCTTTTCGACATCGTCTTGCCTAGAATGTCGGTCCCCGAGCCCGTTCCTTTATCTCTTTATAACTATATGAACGTAGACGGTGGTCAGCAAGGCCGCAGATCAGAGCAGCTCGGCGGCAAGCTCGGCAAGCCGGCTGCGTTCACTGCGGTGAAGTGTCACATGGCCGAACAGGTCCTGGCCTTTGAACGCTTCGATCAGAAAGGAGAGACCGTTCGAGCTCGCGTCCAGGTAAGGGCTATCGATCTGGTGCGGATCGCCGGTCAGTACGACTTTCGTGCCGTCTCCGGCTCGGCTCACGATCGTCTTAATTTCGTGAGGGGAGAGATTCTGTGCTTCATCGATGATGATGTACTGCCCCGGCAGACTCCGCCCTCGTATGTAGGAGAGCGCTTCCAGCTCGATGACACGGCTTGAGATGAGCTGATCCACGGTTTTGAGCGTTTGCCGTTTGTGAACACTCGTAATGAACTCCAGATTATCGAACAGCGGCTGCATCCAGTGCGACAGTTTCTCGTTCTTGGCTCCCGGAAGATACCCGATATCCTTCCCGAGCGGAATCACCGGGCGGCTGACGAGCACCCGATTGTACCGCTTATCATCGAGCGTCATCTTGAGCCCCGCGGCAATGGCAAGGAGCGTCTTTCCGGTTCCCGCCTTACCGATCAGCGTTACAAGGCTTACCGACTCGTCGAGGAGCAGCTCGAACGCCATTCGCTGCTCCGGGTTCAGCGGCCGCACACCGGCGACCCCCGGCATCTTGTAGTCAACAAAGCGTAGTCGTCGCTCCTCGGAGTCGTAGCGGGCGATCGCAACGTCCTCGCTGCCGCGCCGATGCAACTGGAAGAAGTGGTTCGGAGTACACTCGTCATTCCACGCCACGCTTCCCTCGCTTCGCAGTTCGCCGAGCAGCTCTTCACTTACATCGAGGTCGGTAGAACCGGAGTACAGCTTGTCGACGTTGACTTTCTGCTTCTCATAGTCGACCGCCTTGATCCCGATCGCCGTCGCCTTGATGCGGGCGTTGATGTCCTTCGAAACGAAGAACACCTGTTTGCCTTCCTGTTGCAGTTGGTACGCCGTCAAGATTATGCGGTTATCGGCCTTCTCCGGATCGAGATCCACAGGTGGCGTCGCCGAGTTGGTCAGAACAACGCGGAGCACCGATCCGTTGTCCATCTTGACTCCGTTCTGAAGGTTACCGTGACGGGCAACGCTGTCCATGAGCCGGATCGCGTGACGGGCGTTTCTCCCCCGTTCGTCGGAGTAGGTTTTCAAACGATCGAGCTCCTCGAGAACCCATAGCGGGATTACGACCTCATGATTGCGAAAGCTGAACATCGCGTCGGAGCGGTGAATGAATACGTTCGTGTCGATGACGAAACACTTATGGGTGTGGCGTGCCATGAGCTATCCCTCTGATTGTCGAGACCACGGTGCACGACCGATATCGCGGCGTACGCCGTCATACGATCTGGTGCCATTGTCGCGACTTCGTCGAAACGACCAATACGCGCGACGAAAGAGATCGTACTGGACCGCCGCCTGCTGCTCGAACATGAGTGCACCCGATATAACGCGGCAGCCTGCCCGCTCCGCCCGCTCTAGCAGCGTAGTCGTTGCGGGAGTATACACGATGTCATACACCACTTCGCTGCCGTCGAATCGGTACTCCGGTATCGGATCACACTCATCGTTCGGCTCCATTCCACACGATGTAGTCTGAACGATCAGGCTTCCAAATCCTGCGATATCGGAGCGCGAGTTCGGAATTGCGCCGGCACGCGCACGGCCGGGACGCACTCCCGCTTGCGTCGACGCGATGCGTTCGGCGGCACGATTCATGTCGGATGCGAGCGCCTCCGCGCGCGAGACGGTCCGATTGACTATCAATACGTCCATTCCACGGGTGACAAGCGCATACGCGATCGCCCGTGCAGCTCCTCCCGCACCCACGATCGTCGCTCCGTCGACGGCATCGAGGTATGGAGTCAGCGGCTGCAAGAAACCCGGCACATCGGTATTCGTTCCCAGATACGAGTCGTGCTCGCGGATGAGCGTATTGCAGGCTCCTGTCTCCCGTACGGCGTCGTCGGTATGATCGGCGAGCTTCGCGGCGGCACTCTTGTGCGGCACCGTTACCGACATTCCGTGCAGCGGCAGCGTGTGCGCGATCGACATGAAAGGACGAAGATCGTCGACGCGAAACGGCAGATAGACTGCATCGAGATTATCGCGCTGGAAGCGCGCATTGTGGTATTCCGGAGAACGCGAGTGCGCGATCGGATCGCCTACCACCCCGAAAAGAGCGGTATCCGGGCCGATTCTTCTGAATCCGTAGCGCTCGACGAGCGTGCGCGGATCAACCTGTCCCGGAGCGGCCTGCACGGCACCGTGCGCGGACGTGTATGTCCACGCGCTTCCGATCCGGCGCGCGAGAAGCCTCGTCATCAGCCCGTACTCGCCCATGCCGAGCACGATATGTGTTCCCGGTGCACGCTGAGCGACGCTTTCGACCAGACGGCGTACATCATCGGTACCGCTAACCGCGACAGCGAGCTTTGCCAACGCTCCCCCACGCGACAGCCGATCAAGGATCCCCGGTACATCAGCCGGGGGAGAATCGAGACAGTGAATGCTGCGGACGATACCGACTCCGCGTTCGCGCGCAGCGATCTCCAGCTCGTCGGAGAGATCGTCTTCCAGATCGATCCAGTCGGGAGGGCCGTCGAGCACATCACCGAGAACGCGACACCGCTCACGTTCATCGCCGCTCCACGCTCCTCCATCGGCGAGCCTCCGACATGTAACGAGTCGTTGAACCCCGGTCAGCATCTCGCCAAGTCGACCAGGATTGCCGCGCAGGCGGTCGAGCTCGCTATCGGAAAGGAGATCGAGCCGCAGCTCCACCAGATCGATGCAGTTCCGGTAGCGGCGCAGGTATTCCTGATTCTCTTCAATTGTTTCGCCGGTCAAACAGAGACAGATCAACGACTCGTACTCCCGATTCATGCGGCACTAATAGTCGGCTCGATAGATATACGTATCGACGAGACGGTCGCCCTCGAAGAAGGTACGGACTCGAACCGGAAATCCGTGGTCACCGAGTTCGAAGACGGCGCTGTCGTCGTCCTCGTGGACCGCAGGTCCGAGCTCGTAGAGAACATCGCGCCGCGAGCTGTTCGGCGATAAACCGAGCACGTTCTCCTCACTACGCTCGTCGTATCGCACCTGCCAAACCCGATTCTCGAGAAAGTAGATGTAGCGGAAGTCATCATAGAAGAAAACTACCGAAGCGAGCTCGACCTCATCCGAGCGTGCAACATAAACCCGGTCAGGCGCTCCGAGCTCGTCGATTACGTCTTTGGGCTCGAGCCCGAGCAGAGAGACGCCCGGGGACACCTCCGGCACGGAGACAATCGCGATCATTACTGAGAGCGTAAGAACCCGGACCACATCGGTCATCGTTCCTCCTCGATACTCGGGACGTATGCTTCACCGTCGGTTTGGGGGGCATTCGTCCGCAACAGGCGTTCGAGAGCCGCCCCCCCGATCGGTTTCGAGAAGTAGAAGCCCTGCATCAAGTCGCAACCGTACTCGCGCAGAATGTCGACCTGGCACTGGTGTTCGGTACCTTCAGCCAGTGCCTCGAGGCCGAGATTCCGACTCATCGATATGACCGCCTTCACGATCTGTCGGTCACTCTCGTCGTCACAGATACCATCCACGAAGCTCTTGTCAATCTTAAGAATGTCCACGGGGAAGTTCCTGAGATACGCCAGCGAGCTGTAACCGGTGCCGAAGTCATCGATCAACAGCGATATGCCGAGATTCCGCAACGCGCGCATATTGTGAATGGCGAGATCGGGATCCGCCATGATAAGGCTCTCGGTCAGTTCGATCTTCAGCGCCTCCGGCGCGAGACCGGTGGCCGCAAGCACTCCCTTTATGCGCGATGCCAGATCGCGCTGTTTGAACTGCAACGGCGATATATTGACCGACAACCGGAAGTCTTCGTGCCCGGCGCTCCGCCAGGTCGAAAGCTGAAGACACGCCTGGAACATCATCCACTGTCCCACAACCCGTATATCGCCGTTCTCCTCGGCGATCGGCACGAATCGACTCGGCGAAATCGTACCCAGCTCCTTCGTCCGCAGCCGGAGCAATGCCTCCGCTCCTACTATCCGCGAATCGCGGTCGACAATCGGTTGGTATTCGATAAAAAAGCCACGAAATCCGTTCTGCATTGAACGCCCGATTGCACGCTCGATCTGTCGACGCTCGCGTACAAGGCTCCCCATCGCCGACGAGTAGGTTACCGCCGTCTCGCCGGTCTCTTCGGCGCGATCGACAGCAATGAAGGCCGCTTCCAGAAGCTGATCGAGCGATTTGCCGTCGCGTGGATAGAGGCTGATACCGACCGTACAGCCGAATACGATGTCCTCCGCCGGTGGGTCATGAGCCATCGCCACTCGCGCGTTCACCTGTCGGCCGATCTCCAGAGCCTCAGCTTCGCTCCCCACCCCTTGCCGAAAGAAGAGGAACTCATCGAACCGATCCGACTGAAAGAGATCGTCACCGATGACCGCCCGAATTCTCAACGTGGACTTGAAGAGAAGCGCATTGCTTCGGTCCCTGCTGATGCGGATGTGTCGATACTGGCTGTCCAGACGGATAATCCCGATTAGAGTGAAGCCGGATCCATTCGGCGTGCTCGACTGAAGGAGAGCACTCAGCGCTCGAACGAATCGCCGTCGAATCGGCAAACCGGTTTGCGGATCGAGGCTCATCAGCTCCTCGAATTCCTCCAAACGCGTTTCGAGCTTTGTACTCTTGTCACGGAGTTCGCGATTCTCGCGTGTCAACTCTTCGAGTTGCGAACGCAAGCGCGTGACTTCGGTTTCGGATTCTGAACGGTTTTGAAAATCCACGAACCACCACTTCCCGCAGCCGCTGATATGGTAGAGACCATCCCGGCTGCGGCCGCAGCACACAACGAGTCGTCCCCGCTATACCTCTTCGCTGCGAACGCTCAACCCGGTGAACTCACTCATCTGTTCGGCAACAACCCATAGCTCCGCGAGGTCGGTCGATTCTTCTATGAGTTCGGGACGTGCCTCGTCCGACTCGAGATAGAGTCGGCCGAGTTCCCTCCGTCGCATGCCGATTCCACCCCGTCCGAACCCAACCAGATTCGGTCGCTGGTTGGCCGGAGACGTTCGCGATCCGCGAAAAAGTACAATGCGGCGCACAAGCATGCCGGTGAGATCAGGAAAACGGTGATCACGTCGCGACAGGACGACGCCGAATAAGCGCTTGATCCGCGTAACGACGCCGGCATGCCGGTCGAGTACCGTTTGCACGTTCCAGCCCGCGGCGCCGAGCGCGATCGCGACGACAACGAGGTAGAATACCGTACCGGGATGCAACCCGGCGGCAAACAACGGCTCCACACCGCCACTGAACAGACCGGCGAGAAGTACCGCGGAAATCACCCCATAGAAAGCGCGCCGCAACGGGCTTATCTGAATCCTTAAACAATCCGGAGACACTCGGTTGACTGATAAACGTGAACGAACCGAAGTCATGCTTCGTACCCCCTAATCGTTCGGTGGGTTGTGACACGCTATTCGGTGACCATCCCGATCCCGATTGAGTTCAGGGACTATCTTATCACAAGGATCGATTCTGTGTGGACAGCGCGGGTGAAATGCGCAGCCGGGAGGGGGATTTATCGGACTCGGGACGTCACCTTCGAGTATCTGGCCCTCGACGCGGACCTCCGGGTCCGCGACCGGAATTGAACTGAGCAGGCTGATGGTATACGGATGTCTCGGAGACTGATAGAGCTGTTTGGAGTCGGCGAGCTCGACGACCTTACCGAGATACATGACCGCCACACGGTCCGATACATACTGAACGACACTCAAGTCGTGGGCGATGAAGAGGTACGCCAGGTCGAAATCGTCCTGGAGCGATATCAGCAGATTCAACACCTGTGCCTGGACCGAGACGTCGAGCGCGCTCACCGGCTCGTCACACACAATCAGCTTCGGCGTCAGAGCGAGCGCTCTTGCAATCCCGATTCGCTGCCGCTGTCCGCCCGAGAACTCGTGCGGGTAGCGATTTGCCGCATTCTTCGGTAATCCGACCTTGTCGAGCAGTTCGCTCACCCACCGATCGAGGGTTCTGCCGCGATGGGTACCGAAGGTATACGGTCCTTCGCCGATAAGGTCTTTCACCACCATCTGCGGGTTCAGACTCGCCCACGGATCCTGGAAGACCATCTGGATTTCCTTCCGCGCGCGCTGCATGCGAGCGGCAGGCATACTCAACAGGTCGTACTCGGCGGCCTTCCTGTCCGCCGCCGCCTTCATCGCACGCATTTTCTGTTTCAGCTCGCGAATCTTGCGGGATCGGCTGCGGGCACTTCCGTTCTCGTAGACGCTCTGCAGCTCCACCGCGACCTCGTCGCGCTCCGCGTCATGTGCCTCGACTTCGGCAACGACTTCGGGGTCAGCTTCCAGCCAGATACGGCCGCTGTCCGGCTGGTAGAGACGAAGCAGACACCGACCGACCGTTGTCTTGCCGCAACCGGATTCTCCGACGAGACCGAGTGTCTCGCCCTTGCGAATCTCAAGGTTCACCCCGTCGACCGCCTTGAGCGGAATCGACTTGGTCGAGAAGATATTCGCCTTCACCGGGAAAGTCTTCCGAAGTTTCCTGATATCGATCAGGCTCTTGTCAGTCACGTTCAACTCACCCCGTCCCGTTCTTTCTCCTTGCGCTCTTCCTTCGCCCGCCTGGCGTCTCGCTTCCTGCGGTCGTGCTCCTGAAGCTTTGCAATACGACGTCCGGCCGCTCCGAGATTTCGCACCTTTCGTTCGCGGACCTCTTCGTGATGCAGGTAGCAGCGCACCTTGTGGCCGGGTGCGACTTCAACCATCTTCGGTTCGTTTTCCCAACAGCGCTTCATCGCGTGCGGACAACGTGGAGCGAATCGGCATCCACGCGGGAAACGGCGCGCGTCCGGCAGCGTACCGGGAATCGCCTGAAGTAGCCGCCGTGTACCGTCCTCGTTCAGTTTCCCTTCGCCGAGCACCGGAACCGAGCCGAGCAGCCCCTGTGTGTACGGATGCAACGGATTCTTGAAGATATCCTTTACCGGAGCGTCCTCGACCACC
>PUOG01000216.1 GCA_003552745.1 Spirochaetaceae bacterium | reverse complement strand
TCGCACACCCGCGATTCGAGACCGGGCCGGTCGATGACGGTGATCTTTCCGCGGTGGTAGTGAATCAGTCCGGCTTTCTGCAGCTTTCCGGCGGCCTCGGTGACCCCTTCACGCCGCACTCCGAGCATGTTGGCGATGAGCTCCTGGGTCATACTCAACTCATTGGTAGGGAGTCGATCGAGGCTGAGCAGGAGCCAGCGGCACAGTTGCTGGTCGACGGTGTGATGACGATTGCAGACGGCCGTCTGCGCCATTTGGGCAAGGAGCCCGAGGGTGTACCGCAGCAGAAGATGCTGAAACGGTCCGGAGCGGTTGAACTCCCGCTGCATACACCGTGCATCCAGACGATATGCGGCACCGGCGCTCTGCACCACGGCACGATTCGGCATCGTTTCGCCGCCCATGAAAAGCGCGATACCGACGATGCCTTCGTAGCCGACCACCGCAATCTCCGCCGACGCTCCGTCTTCCATCACGTACAGCAGCGAGACGATTGCGGTGGTTGGGAAGTACACGTCGTCGAGCCGGCCGCCGGACTCATAGAGCACCTCTCCGAGGGGCAACTCCACCGGTTGGAGGTCTGCGGCGAAACGGCGATATACCGTCTCGGGCAGCGAGGCGAGCAGGCGGTTTCGACGTGGACCGACGTCGGGATCGAGATCCGGCACGGATAACCATCTCCTAGCCAAAAAGGATCGCCTCTGGCGAGGGCAGATGTCAACCCAGCCTTCGACGTCCCTCGAAGCTCGGAACTACGAGCCGTTCCAGTCGCCGGAGATCGCCATCCCGGACCCGGACGCGGCGTCTGTTCGGTACCGAACAGACGGTATGTGGGAGTCTCCGGTACGTTTACATCAGCCTGCAAGGAAGGAGATGCCGAGACCACGGATACTTACCGGACAAACATGCCGGTGCCCGAGCCTGAGGCGAGGAGATGAAACAGATGTCGACAAACCAGACCGAGCGCACTCCCCCGAGACGCTTCAAGTTCTCCTATTGGCACGTGGCCATTGCAGTCCTGGCGATAGTCATGCTGCGCCCGATCGTAACCTCGCTGTTCACCGCGGCGCCGGCCGATTACTCTTACAGCGAGTTCAAGTCGGCAGTCGGCCGGGGAGCGGTGCAGAGTGTAGAGATCACACCGGACCGGATTGACGGGGCGTTGAACGACGGCAGTTCGTTCCGGACCGTGCGTGTGGATGACCCGGGTTTGATGGATCTCCTCGAAGCGCAACGGGTGAACATACGCGGTCGTGTTCCCAGCTCGTGGGTCGGATGGATCCTGCCGATCGGCCTGATGCTCGGATTCTGGTTCTGGATGTTCCGGCGTATGCGCGGCGGGGCCGGTGGTGCCGGCGGAGCCGGCGGCATTTTCTCGTTCAGCAAGAGCAAGGCGCGGCTGACCGAAGGACAGCAAAGCGGCGTGACCTTCGACGATATCGGAGGCGCCGGCGAGGCGGTCACCGATCTGCGCGAAATCACCGATTTCCTTGCGAGTCCCGAACAGTTCCAGCGCCTCGGCGGGAAGATGCCGAAAGGGGTGCTTCTCGTCGGACCGCCGGGAACCGGCAAGACCTTACTCGCCAAGGCGACCGCCGGCGAGGCGGGAGTACCGTTCTTCTCACTGAGCGGCGCGGAGTTTGTGGAGATGTTCGTCGGCGTCGGCGCGTCCCGGGTGCGGGATCTCTTCGTACAGGCGAAGAAGAAAGCCCCGGCAATCATATTTATCGACGAGATCGATGCGATCGGCGGCCGGCGCGGAGCGTCGATGGGGTATGCGACGAACGATGAGCGCGAGCAGACGCTCAACCAACTGCTCGCGGAAATGGACGGATTTCAACCTACCACCGGGCTCATCCTCATCGCCGCCACGAACCGCCCGGAGGTCCTCGACCCCGCGCTTCTTCGCCCCGGGCGATTCGACCGGCGGGTGATCGTCGGCCTCCCCGATCTGTCGGGCAGACTCGAAATCCTGAAAATTCACACCGACGACATTACCCTTGCGCCCGATGTGAGCCTCGAAAACCTGGCCCGCATCACGCCCGGGTTCTCCGGAGCCGATGTGGCGAACGTGATCAATGAGGCGGCGCTTCTCGCCTCGCGCGAGGACAAAGACGCGGTTGCCGCCGCCGATTTCGACAGCGCGATCGAGCGGGTTATCGCCGGTTCGGAGCGCAGAACCAGGGCGATGAACGAACACGAAAAGAAGGTCGTCGCGGTGCACGAAGCCGGCCACGCGCTCGCGGCCGCGCTTCTGCCGAATGTCGACCAGGTTCACAAGGTGAGTATCATCCCGAGAGGCAACGCGCTCGGCTACACGTGGCAGCGTCCGGTCGAAGACCGCTATCTCATGGGTCAGGGAGAGCTGCAGGACCGGCTCGCGGTGCTGCTCGGTGGGCGCGCGGCGGAGAAGCTCGTATTTTCCGAGGTCTCCACCGGCGCATCCGACGACCTCGCCCGGGCAACAGACCTTGCCAGGCGTATGGTGACCGAATACGGCATGAGCGACGACCTGGGGCCGGTCCGGCTTGCCGCCGACATGCAGGCGCAATACCTCGGTGCCTCGGGTCACCTCCACCCGTCGATAAGCGCGACCACCGCCGCCCGCGTGGACAACGAAACCGCGCGCATCGTCAAGGATGCGCTCGAGGTCGCGCTCGGTATCATCACCTCGTATCGCCCCGCCCACGAAGCGCTTACTCGTCGCCTTTGCGAAAAGGAAACGGTGAGCGGCGCGGAGATCGATGCGATCCTGAAGCGAGCCCGGAAAGCCCATACCGTCGCCGTTAACGGCGGGGCGACGGTATAGAGGGACGATCGAGAGGGGTGGGGCCGATAGTATCACCGGTTCGCTCGACTGGAGACAGCTCTTACAACGTCGCCCGTTTCAGAAGCTGAGCGTTGATCGCTACGATTACCGTGCTCGCCGACATGAGTACCGCGCCGACCGCCGGTGTCAGAAGAATGCCCCACGCGGCGAGTGCGCCCGCGGCCAGCGGAATCGCGACGATATTGTAGCCGGCCGCCCACCACAGGTTCTGCACCATTTTCCGATAGGTGGCGCGGGAGAGCGAGACGATGCGCGGGATGTCGCGCGGGTCGGAGCGAACGAGCACGATGTGGCCTGCTTCGACGGCGACATCGGTTCCGGCGCCGATCGCGATGCCGATGTCGGCGGTGGCGAGCGCCGGCGCGTCGTTGACCCCGTCGCCGACCATGGCAACCTTGTGGCCGCCTTCCTGAAGCTGCTTCACCTTCGCCGCCTTATCCTCCGGCAACACCTCCGCGAATACCGTGTCGATAGACAGCTCGGTGGCGACCGCCTCGGCCACAGCCTTCGCGTCGCCGGTGAGCATTGCGACCTTGATGCCTCGCTCGTGCAGCGCGCGGATCGCTTCCCGGCTTTCTTCCCGGATAGCGTCGGCTACCGCGAACACGGCGAGCGCCTCGCCGTCTTTCACGAGGTAGATGGCCGCCTGGCCGCGGCCGGCCGCGGTTACCGCCGCCTCTCGCAGCGTCTCGGGAACCTCCACGTTCTCCAAAGAAAGGAGCGCCGGTCCGCCGATGTGGTACTCGACGCCCTCGACCGTCGCGGCGACCCCCTTGCCCGGTAGCGAGCGAAAGTCCTCGGCGGCCGGATGATGGCCGGAACCGTCGGTGTCTCTGTGAGTCGCACGCCGCTCTCCTCCCGCCGCTTGAGCCGGCGCCAGACCCCGCTCCGCGGCGGTCTTCACGATGCCGCGGGCGATCGGATGCTCCGATTCAGCCTCCACCGCCGCAGCGACCCGCTGCGCATGGTCCTCGGATGTGCCGGCGGCGGTCACGAGGTCTACCACCCGGAACTCACCGAGGGTCAGCGTCCCCGTCTTATCGAAGACTACGGTGTGGAGGTTCCGCGCCTCCTCGAGCCCTCGGCGATCGCGGACGAGGAGCCCGTTTCTCGCACCGAGGGTCGTCGAGATCGCGACTACCAGGGGAACCGCGAGGCCGAGCGCGTGCGGGCAGGCGATTACCAGGACCGTTACCACCCGAATAATCGAGAAGTCGATCGGTGCTCCTGCGAACTGCCAGGCGATCAGCGTCACTACCCCTGAGACAAGCGCGACTGCGGTCAGAAGCCCGGCCGCGCGGTCGGCGAGGTGTTGTGCGCGCGACTTCGACTGTTGCGCCTCGGCGACCAGCCGCATGATTCCGGAGAGTTTGGTCTGCTCCCCGGTTCCGGTAACCTCCACGCGCAGCGAGCCGGAACCGTTGATCGTCCCGGCGATAACTTCATCGCCTTCACCCCGCTTCACCGGCCGGGACTCGCCGGTAATCATCGACTCGTTAATGCTGCTCTCGCCCTTTCGGACTACGCCGTCGGCCGGGAGACTTTCGCCGGGGCGAACGAGCACGATGTCGCCGTCGGCGAGATCGGATACCGAAACCCGTTCCTCTCCCGAATCGGTGATTCGAGTCGCCGTGTCCGGCAGCAGCTTCGCCAGCTCATTCAGCGCCCCTTCGGCCTGCGAAATCGAGCGCATCTCGATCCAGTGCCCGAGCAGCATGATCGTCACGAGCGTGGCAAGCTCCCACCACAGCGACTCCGCCACGATGAGCCCGGCGTCGACGACCCACGAAAAAATGAACGCCACGCTGATCGCAAGCGAGATAAGCGTCATCATCCCCGGCAGGCGAGCGGTCAGCTCGTGCCATGCCCCCTTCAGGAAGACAAGCCCGCCGTAGAGGAAAACGACGGTGCCGAGGATCGCGGGAATCCAGGCCGATCCGGGGAACACCGGTGCGCTATAACCGAGAAGCTCCTGGATATGGTCGGACCAGTAGACGACCGGCAGCGTGAGGATCAGCGAGAGATAGAACTTGTCTCGAAACATGGCGGGGCTGTGGCCGGCGTGTTTGTCGTGGCCGCTGTGGCTTCCGTGGCCCCCGTGTTCGTCGTGGCGGGCATGTCCGTCGCCCCGGTGATGATCGTGTCCGTTCATTTTTCATCCTCCTTTCGGATGGTAGCCCACAAGAGCGAAATCGCCGCCGAAAACAGCATCAGCCGGCCGAACAGGTCGCCGATCCGGTGATACGCCGTCAACGACGAGCGATCGTAAAGCGGAACCTCTGTCGACAGCGCCGCCTCCTCGAACATCGGGAGCGAATCCAGCTTCGCCCCGCCGATGTCCACGACGCTCGTTAAACCGGAAATGGTCGCAATCGCCAGCGGGCGCCGTGCTTCGATGGCGCGAAAGCGCGTGACTACGAACTGCTGATACTGTGCCGAGTCCGACTGAGACCACGAGTTATTGGTCATGTTGATAATCAGGTCGGCGCCGCCTTTCGTGAAGTCGCGTGTCAACGAAGCGAACGCTCCCTCAAAGCTGATGGGAACACCGGCACGAGCGGTGCCGTCGCGGGTGGGCAGATCGAACAGTACTCGTTCATCCGCCGGGGTCCACGGAGTACGCAGCCCGACGACATTCTGGAAAAAGTTCCGGACCGCCGGCACCTCCCAGAACGGAATGTGCTCGGCGAAGGGGACAAGCTTCCGTTTACCGTACCGTTCGAGCACGTCGCCGGTTCCCGGCTCGATGAGAATGACCGCGTTCCACGCGATATCCGTCGTCTCGGGCGGAAGGTAGGGACTGCCGGTTAACAGCGGCGCATCGAGCTGCGAGATGAATGTGCTGAACGACACAGGATCCGGATTCCGTGCGAAATACCTGTCGCGTTCCTCGATGTACGGGCGGGAAAGCGAGTTCTCTGACCAGATAACTATATCGTGCTCTCGGCCGTTTCCTTCGCTCGAAAGCCGCTGGAGCACCGACAGTGCGTGGTCGAGGTTGTCGGGTTCCCACGAGTCGGTGTTCTGCTGCACAAGCAGAGCCCGAAGGGAGTCGGTCGGTTCAGGCTGTGAGTTCAGACGAAACGCGCCGTAGGCAGCGGTGGCAGCGATCAGAACGCAGATCACGACCGCGTGTCTCACCGCAGAAACTTTCCGAATGCATTCTGCTCGAGGAATGAAACCGCCGGCCCGCCGGTCGGAATGCAGTTGCTTTCCGCGGGCACGCCACAACCGCCGTGCGGTGATTGCCAGCTCTGCGATGGTGGCGTTGGCATACACTACAAGAAACGACAATCCGTAGACTCCCGTCACGTCGGCGATCTGCATCATCGGGAGTACTCCGCCAAAGGTGTAGGCGGCGAGTCCCCACGGATAACCGAGGTAACCGATGCTCTTTAGAAGCTCGTATCCGGTCCATGTTGCCGCGAAGGCGAGCGGACGAAATGTCGCACGGAGCCGCATCTGCACGCGCAGTACCAGGGCGAGCACCGTGTTGTACACGGTATACCCGACCGTTGGCCCACCGAGCGTCCACACTGCGAATTCTCCGAAGTTTCCCAGCCAGAAATTCGCAAGAACGGTCGATAGCGCACCGAACACCGCACCGGTTGCCATCGCCGTCCGCATTCGCGGAGCAATGCGGAGGGCGATGTACAGGGGGACCAGAGCTACGAGACCGGCGGGCGGGCTCCCGTATGGTATTACCGCGTTGGGCAGGGCGGCGGCGTAGGCGATCGCCGAGACGACGGCCAGAAGTATCGCAACCGTCGCTGGTCTGTCGTGAAGTTTCCATCGATCTGACAGTTTCATGGCAACTCTCTCGCGCGTTCGAACGTGCGTCCGAGACTCGCACGTTCGAATGCGTTCTGTCGCGTATTGTGGGCTCGATTCCCGCCGATGTGCACCGTTATTCCTTCCCCAGTAAGTTCCTCGATGAGTTCGTCGAACGCGACGACCTCTTCGAGGTGATGGACTCCGGTGGGAATTCGCCCCTGATGGAGTCTATGACCGATCATACCGGTGATAACACCGGTCGCGTGTGCTTCGCCCCGACCGCTCACACCGGCCTGGACGGTCTGGCCGGAAGCTCCGTCCTTTACCGATACGAGAAGCGAGTAGCGATCACTTCCCAACGGCAGCGACGACATTACGCTAGCGAACGTTTCCGGGTGAAGGCGACTCAATCGTGGGGTAAGGCCGAGTATCGTGGCGATTCGAAGAGCACGTGTCATGCTTCGCGAATCAAGACAGAAGAATGTCGAAGCGGCCGCGGCCTCCACACTCTCCGGGACTACGTGCTGGTCGGCGAAATCGAACCGATACGTCGTGCGCCTGCGGCGTTCTCCGGGAAATACGACCTTCCGCGGAGATGTCAGAGTGTGTACCGTCTCCGCGCCGTCGTTCGTCTGCACCGTGTAACTTCGCGCGAGGTTTTCCTGCATGAAGCGCATCGCATCTGCTCCGTGCTTCTCCCCGGAGCCCAACATAACACATATAACGCCTCCCCCCGTCAATAAGAAATAGAAGACCACGACCGCTCGGGACGGGGTCTTGCCGCAACGGATATGAATCTGGCATTGGGCGGAAGTGGTCTGACTTCGGTTCTTCGGTTCAGGCAGCTATGTAGAAGAGTCTGCTGCCAAACACATATCGAGAGTCGTGCGCGCTCTCGGCACGCTCTAGAACATCATATAGCCCGTGATGTCGTCTGATTCAAAAGAGACGCTCGGCAATCAATTCGCCGGCGCAGTTACGAGGGCAGATCGACGCGGGGCAGACCGAACTGACTTTTGCCGCCTCTATACGCAGATTCATCTATGTGAAATATGTGAAAGAAAGGGAGCGCAGCGGCGGTGCCAATCATGACGCATAGGCGATCAGGTAGCCGGCTGTGGTGATGCACCGCGTGGGCAGTCATCCTCGCAGGGCTGCTGCAGTGAATAGCGGGCATCGAAGAAATAGCCTCGGCTTTCAAAGAATGTCGCAGTTATACTGTGGGCGTAGCCGCCACTGCCTCCCGGAATCAATCACTGGTAAAACCGTTTCGGATCAAAGGCACTCCTTTGTTTGAGAATTGAATAGACGGTGCGGCCGAGCTTCTGCGCAATAATCGAGAGCGCCTTGGCCTTGCCGTACTTGCTGACCAGTTTCTCATGGTAGGTCTGCGCACTCGGATTGCCTCTGAGAAAGAGCACGGTGGCTTCGCTGAAGGCCCACTTGAGATGTGCATTGCCGACCTTGCTGTTGGCTCCGGTGATGCGTTTGCCGGCGGACTCGTGAGCGCATTTGACCAGCCGTGCATAGGAGATGAAGTTACCCACTCTCGGGAAACGGGCGATGTCGCCGATCTCATAGAGGATGACAAGCGCGAGCGTGGGTCCGATTCCGGGAACCGTCTGCAGCAGCTGTAGTCCGACCGGATCATGGCACTTCACCTGCTCGGTAAGCTGTCGGTTGATATGCAGGATCTGATGGTGGATGGCTTCCATGAGTACGGAATCCACCTCCACGGTTGCTGCGACGATCGGGTCGCTGAAGTACTCGCCGATATGCTTGCGGTTACTCGCCCGATGGATGCGCTTCTCGAAGGCGGGAAGGTTGTGCTGATGACGCACGATCTGAATATGTCCCTGCAGTTCCGCGTGTTTGCGGGCGAGATAGATCCGGCGGCGGATGAGATCGCGAGTGGAGCGCATGTGCTTCGGATACGCGTAGGCGAGCGGGAGCATACCGGCGCGAAGCAGCTGGGCGATCTTCTGTGAGTCTATCCGGTCGTTTTTCACCTTCCCGCCGTGGATCGCCTTCATGTACAGCGCGTGGCCGAGGACGAAGTGCACGCCGAGCTCGGCACACACATCGGCGATCCAGTACCACACGAACACGCACTCGACCGCGAGGGCGAGGTCTTCCCGGTATGGATCGATGACGCTGGTCAGTGACTGTGGGTTTGCCCCGACATTGCGATGGACCAGAACGGTACCGGCGGCATCGGTGATGCAGACGTACATTTTGCTTGTGTGCAGGTCGATCCCGCAGTAATACTTGTGGTGATGCGAGTAAAAGCGCATCGTTCGCCTCCTCCTTGGGGTTGGGGATTGTTTGATGCGGTAGTTTACCGCACCTCCCAAGGCGGGAGGCGTTAATGAGTATCATGAGTGTTGACCTCACCGACACTCGCGACCGATCGCGCGAGATCCGCCGCGAGAATCCCCGAAAGCCCCGGAATCAAACCGACACCGGCTACGATCGCCGGGTGATTACCCGACGTTTCCTCCCGCAATCGGACGATTTCGCTGATTCGTTCGTACGAATCGGCTACCTCGGTGTAGTGGATTCCTCGGTTCCGGCAATCTCGAACTATCCGATCGCCGTGTCGTTTGACGCTCGATATTACCGTCCTGACGCCGGCAAGGTACGTATCAGGATCCGGCAGATCGTTGATGTCCAGCTCGAGCTGCATCGCTCGAACCGCCCCGCCGGTAGATTCCGCGAACTCGTGCGCCGCCTCCGGACGACGGCCGGCGACGACGATCTGTCCGGGATAGAGACGTGCCAGATATCGCGCGGCGACCCGTCCGACCGCACCATAGCCACCTACGACAAGGATTGAATTGTTCATTCACGGACTCCGTAGCCTTGATCATTCCCGATCCGCTGCGGACCGGCCGCTACAACCGCGTCCGTTTCAGCAGTAGCGAGTTGCCGATAACCGACAGCGAGCTTGTGGTCATAGCGATGACACCGATCATCGGGTGCAGCAGCCCGATCGCCGCGATCGGGATTGCCGCGACATTGTAGAAGAACGCCCAGAAGAGGTTCTGAACGATCTTGCGGAAGGTCGCCCGCGACAGGTGGATCGCCTCCACCGCTTTCGGCAGGTCGCCCTTCACCAACGTGACATCGGCCGATTCGATTGCCACATCGGCTCCGGCGCCGATCGCGATTCCTACGTTTGCCTGCTTGAGGGCAGGGGCGTCGTTGATGCCGTCGCCGATCATCGCAATGTGCTCGCCGAACCGCTTCTGCAGTCCCCGGATCTCGTCGACCTTTCCTTCCGGAAGTACGCCTGCGTGGACTTCGTCGATGCCGACCGCGTCGGCTACCGCTTTCGCCGCGGGTTCGTTATCGCCGGTGAGCATCGCTACCCGGAGTCCGAGTTTGTGCATGGCCGCCACCGCATCCTTCGAATCCGGCTTGACCGTATCGGCGACCGCGACGAGACCGATTACCGCCTCCTCCTCGGCAACGATAACCACGGTTCGTCCCCACGTCTCGAGGCGTTCGAGATCCGCCGCTACCTGCTCCAGACCGGAGGCATCGCCTTCTTCCATGAGGCGTCGGTTTCCCACGCGGACCCGGCGTCCGTCCACGGTGCCCTCCACTCCGCGAGCGGTAATCGCACGGAAGTTTTCGACCTCGCCGAGTTCGATGCCCTTCTCGCGCGCGCCGTCAACCATCGCACGGGCCAGTGGATGCTCGGAGGCGTTCTCCACGCTCGCCGCCAGGTACAGCGCATGCCGCTCATCCGCTGCTCCGGCGGCGACCACGTCGGTCAGTTTCGGTTCACCGCGGGTAATGGTGCCGGTCTTGTCCAGAACTACGACTTTCACGTCCTTCAGGCTCTGAATCGCCTCGCCGGAACGGATCAGGATTCCACGCTCGGCACCGAGTCCGGAGCCTACCATAAGTGCCGTGGGAGTGGCCAAACCGAGCGCGCAGGGGCAGGCGATTACAAGTACGGAGACGGCCGACATGATCGCCGCCACCGGGATCGCCATCTGCGGATCGACCCACGGCAGGAACGAGCCCCACTCGAGAAGCGGGCGAAGGCTCTCGCCGCCGACGAGCCACGCGACGAGACTACCGAGTGCCACGAGGATAACTACCGGAACGAACTTCGCGGTTATGCGGTCGGCGAACTCCTGAATCGGAACCCTCGATCCCTGCGCCTCTTCGACCATCCGTATGACCTGCGAAAGGAACGTATCGGCGCCAATGCGGGTCGCCTTTACCATGAGGCGACCTTCCTTGTT
>PUOG01000172.1 GCA_003552745.1 Spirochaetaceae bacterium | reverse complement strand
TCGTCATCCGGGGCGACATCAACGTATTCGCCCTCGTCGAATACACCTCTTCCTTTGCGAAGCGCGATAAGCTCTTTGTAGAAGGCGAGAATGCCGTCGGAGCGCGTGCGTTCACGCTTCACGTGAATGTTGGTGAAGTTGGGATTCACCGACAGCCACGGGACAGCGTCGGTGAAACCTGCGTGTGTATCCGAGCTCCACTGCATCGGGGTCCTGGCATTGTCTCGACTTCGCAGGTGCAGAATGCGAAGAAGTTGCTCCGGAGACGCATCCTTCTTTCGTATCTCGGTGCGATAGAAGTTGAGCGACTCGATGTCGCGGTAGTATTCGGCCGACGGAAAGGAGACATTCGTCATACCGATCTCCTCCCCCTGGTAAATGAACGGAGTGCCCTGCTGCAGGTAGAACGCACAGGCTATCGCGGTCGCCGAACGCGATCGGATCTCATCATCCCACTCTCCCTCCATTGCGGATGCGCCGCCATCGTTACCGTACCGGCTCGCCACCCTCGGCTGATCGTGATTGCCGGTAAAAAGCGAATTCCAGCCTCGTCCGGCGATTCCCATCTGCCGGCGTCCGAGGATCTCCTTGAGTTCGGGCAGTTTCCACGAACGCGGAATGTCGTATTTCCCGGCGCGCCCGTTGTCAACATACATGTGCTCGAACTGGAAGATCATATCGAGCTCTCGGCGTGACGGATCAACGTAAAGAATGCCGTCGTCGAGGTCGGTCTGGTGCATCTCACCTACGGTCATGCAGTCATAGTGTGAGAGAACTTCGCGATGCATCTCCTGAAGATACTCGTGTGTTTGCGGGAGGTTCGCTACCATTTGGGGTGCAAATACGAGATCGTGACCTTCGGGATTCGGCGCGTCGGGCAGCCCTTCCGGTTTTCCGATAAAGTTGATCACGTCCATGCGAAAGCCGTCCACGCCGCGTTTCAGCCAGAAGTGCATCATGTCGTATACGGCGCTTCGTACGGATTTGTTCGCCCAGTTCAGATCGGGCTGTTTCTTTGAGAAGAGGTGTAAGTAGTACTCGCGGGTGGGCTCATTCCATTCCCATACCGAGCCCTGGAAGAACGACCTCCAGTTGTTCGGCGGTTTCGGGATCGGCTCATTCTCCGCGCTCGGCTCGGTCAGACCGCGGCCGGGATGCCAGATGAACCAGTCATGATACGGATTCCCGCGGGAGGAACGGGCCTCTCGGAACCACTCATGTTCGTCCGAGCAGTGGTTTACGACCAGATCCATGATCAGTTTCATGCCCCGCTTGTGGAGCTGCTCGATCAGGCGATCCATGTCCGACATCGTGCCGAACTCCGCCATGATTTCGCGGTAATTGCGGATATCGTAGCCGTTGTCGTCGTTCGGCGAGTCGTACACCGGCGAGAGCCAGATCGTATCGGCGCCGAGCTCCGATAGATAGTCGAGACGAGAGATGATGCCGGGAATGTCGCCGATGCCGTCACCGTTCGAGTCCTGAAAGCTCCGCGGATAGATCTGATAGACTACTGCCCGTTTCCACCATTCGGTCCGTTGCATATCCCGCAGACCCTATCCTGAGGCGTTCAGGCCGCGCAAGTGCAAGAGCGGTGCCGTGCAGATTTCCGCGCCTGCGATCAAGCTGCCTACTCCGATCGTGGCGCCCATAGCCGAGGAAACCACCGCGAACGAAGCTGTGCTTGCACGCGAGTCCGAGATGACGGAACTGAAAAAAACCGATACGATAGAAAAGATAGAGACCACACCCTATGAACAGGACTCAACAAAACTGGGACATTATCACTGAATAGTGTGTCGATACGAGATGCGAGCGACGCGAGCGATTATCCACCTCGATAACCTGCGCCATAACTTACGTGCTCTCGACGGAAGCATCCGATCGGTACGCGGTGCGCCGGTACCGTTTTTCGTCGCGGTAAAAGCGGACGGCTACGGGCACGGTGCGAATAGAGTGGCCTCGGTAGCTTTCGAGGAAGGTGCCGAGGGGGTCGGCGTGGCGACGGTGGAGGAGGGCGCACAGCTTCGCGACGTCGGCTTCTCAGGTCGTATACTCCTCTATAGCATCGTGCTGGCGGAGGAGGCGGCTGCCATCGCCGAACTCAATCTGGAGCCTTTCGTCGCCGACGAGAAGTATGTTCGGGCACTCGCCGAAGCCGCGGAAAGGAGTTCGGCCGGGCGGGCGATTTCGGTTCATCTGAAGATAGATACGGGGATGGGGCGGATCGGTTGCAAACCGGAGGATGCCGCGGACCTTGCGGTTACGATTTCCGAGCAGCAGACGTTGCGACTCGCCGGTGTCTGTACCCACTTTCCCACCGCCGACAGCGACGATCAATCGTTCACCTACGAGCAACTGGAGCGGTTTCGGCACGCGGTAGGCGGAATCCGGTCCCGGGGAGTCGATCCCGGTCGCCTGCATGCGGCAAACTCCGGCGCATGTCTCGGAGTCGATGCCGCTTTGCTCGACGTCGCCCGTCCGGGAATATCCGTCTACGGGTACTATCCGTCACACGAGCAGAAGCGTCAGATCGAGCTGAGGCCGGTAATGGAGCTGGAGTCGCGGGTGGTGTTCGTAAAGAGCATCGAGCCGGGCGAATCAGTGAGCTACGGGCGCACCTGGACCGCTGGGCGTCGCACGCGTATCGCAACTGTCCCGGTCGGATATGCCGATGGGTACAACCGGCTGCTATCCAACCGGGCGGAGGTTCTGCTGTTCACCGGTGACGAGGCCCGAAACGATTCACGCGCAGCGACGAGAGTGCCGGTGGTCGGACGGGTCTGTATGGATCAGCTTATGATCGATTGCGGTCCGGAAAGCACGGTTCGAGTCGGTGACCGAGTCGTGCTGTTCGGACCGGATCCGCGCGGGCCTGACGCCGAGGAACTAGCCGAGCTGGCCGGCACCATTCCGTATGAGGTTGTCAGTCAGGTGAATTATCGAGTTCCGAGGATCTAAGACTTCAGGCTGCGCTCGAAATTCCGCTGACTGGTTCTGCGTATGTACGCGTAGAGCTTCTGTCGATTGGCTTGGGAGAGCTTGCTCGCGAAGAGCATCACGTACGTTTTCGGATTCCCGTCCCGCACCGCTGCGACGGTCGCCTGCGCCTGTACGCGCGCGTTCGCGAGGGTCAGCTGTACGTCGTCGATGACCATGCGCAAACTCAGGAAGTCCTCGAGTGTGGGAACTTGACACGCGAAACCGGCCGAACTGATATCGAGGACCACTCCGTTGTAGAAGTCGCGATCACGCCGGATGTTGAGCGTCGCATCGCCGCTTTCCGCGCAGTTCGTTCGCGCGAACTTCCTGCGCCCCCGTGCGCCATGCCTATCGATGGTGGCCTGGATCACTGCCGCCGCATTCTTGCGTTCGCCGTCCATCGACACCGGCTTGACGACCGCACCTGTCTTCTCGCGAATATCGCCGAATCCTTCAATCACAGCGTCCCATGTACTACCGGTCGGAGTTTTGTCCTTGTTCGGGAAGATAAGTGCGCCGGGATACTTGTGCATAACCATGCCGAGCTTCCGGTGGTCATCGAGGTAGAACACCTTGAACTCCTGGGTGACCAGCGCCGGAATCAGCTCGTCTCGCAACCAGCTCGGTGGTTTGACGAACACGATCTTTCGGCCTTCGATGGAAATGTCAGCCATAAGCTCCCTCTAAGCTCTCTCAAGTAGACATGCGGTCTCACGCTTCACCACTACGGTCGATGTGGTCGCCATTGAACGTCTGAGTTTCGAATCCACCCCGACGCTCCCCTCGGTTGATCGATCTTCAGCCAGACGGCTCCGTCCTCATCGGTTTCCACGTCTACCGGTTGGACCGGTTCAGGTCGCATGAGCCAGTCGCGCACCCGCGACTCGTTGTGCGGGCCCGCGCGGAGCTCGGAACGCCGTTCGTTCGGGATGATTCTCGTCATCCGATTGCGCTCGAGGATCCACTCGAACTCGTCGTCGCGATACCGGCGGACCGACTTGTCTACGCGATGGCGTCCACCGCCTTCCCGTTGTACGGCATACTGATGGAGTTCCTCGACCGTGCCGCTCGAGTCACGCTCGACAACGTGGGTATACTCGATGGTGCGCCCTCCCGCCTCGGTCAGATCGACGAATCGTACGAGCGGTGACGGTTCGACGCCGTCGTACGTGAACACGTAGGTCTCGATGCTCGAGTTCGCATATACGGCACCCGCGGCGATCGTCGTCGCCTGCGCCTCGATCACCAGCTCCTTTACCCCATCGCCGACGAAATCCTCGGTAGTCACGTTAAACGGTGTGGTCGCCGAAACGCCGCTGCCGCCGGCGAACTCCACCGAAAGCACGAGCTCCGAGGCGCGTTGGAGATCGAGATACTCGACCACGGCGCTCCGAAACGAGTGTCCACCCTCGTAATACCGTGTTTCGACTTCACGCGATTCGAAGCTCGGGATCAACACCACTTTTCGGTCGAAGAACTCGTACTGGTGCCGGCTGATTTGGCGATCCTGTAGTGCGACCTCAAGACGTGACCACCCGAACGGGCGCCCGGTATCCGGATGAACGCCGAACTCGTCGCGCGTCACTTGGTGTACGACGTGTGCCACTTCGTCGTGGCGGAGCCTGGCGAGTGTTCCGGACTCGGAGAGAACGGTAACGAAGCGTATTGCCCCGCCGGACGGCGATCGTATCCATCTGCCCCAATCCACCACCGGCAGGCGGTCGCCGGCATTCACTGTCTCGACCAGGCCGGTAACCGGATCAGGACTTCCGAAAGTCCGGGGTACGGAATCGTCGAGCAGAATGATCTCGGCACTGTGGAGTGCTACCGGCTGAGCACCCGACAGAACAGTCGCAAGCAACAATACCGCCGCAACCGTAGTTGCGGTGCGACTGTGTGGCAACCGCAATAGGTTGCGGAAGAGAGAAGCTCGTTGTCGGGGGGTCCTGTAGGTCAACGGTACGTATTGTAGCAGAGCGCCGCAACTCTGCCCATTGAAATTTGGATGGGGGACTGAAAGTGGTGTTCGGTGATAGAGTGTAGAGTGTCTCGAACTCAAATGCCCCTCGAAAGGAGTTTTTGTCATGCCCGACAACGAGTCGCTTGTCCGCGCGGCTCAGCGACACGGTACCTTACCGCCGCGCATTCTCCATTCCATGCGAGCGATCGACCGCAGGCTCTTCGTCCCATCCGGTACGCCACCTGCGGAGATATACGATGACCGGCCCGTCGGAATAGGGTCGGGGCAGACCACGAGTCAGCCGTCACTCGTTGCCGCGATGATCGCAGCGGTAGACCCCCGCCCCGATGATACGGTTCTGGAGATCGGTACCGGCTTCGGGTACCAGACCGCGCTGCTAGCGCAACTGTGTGCCCACGTCGTTACAATCGACCGTATCGCCTCTCTCTCAAAGCAGGCGGCGAGGAATCTCGAGGCAGCCGGTGTGGAGAACACCACCCTGCTGGTCGGTAACGCGTGGGACGGAGTTGAGAACCACGAACCGTTCGGTGCAATTGTGGTCTCGGCGGCCGCAGACGAGATACCGCAGAAGCTCATCCCGCAGCTCGCCGAAGAGGGGAGGATGGTGATTCCGATCGGTCCGGGCGGCAACGAGATCGTTGAGGTATTCGAGAAACGTGCCGGCAAGCTCAAGCTGCTGCGCAGGCTTACCGGTGCCCGTTTCGTGCCGCTGCGGCGTGACTGAGGCCGAGACGTTCCATCATTTCTCGCTCAGCGTATACACACCGTCCCAATCGCCCGCCGGCGGCTCGTTCAGATATCGTTCGCACCGTTTCACGTACTTCTGCGCGGGCACATCGCTGATCCCGTCGTTCAGAAGTTCGGCGAAGAGAGATCGTGCGGCGTCGAACCGACGTTGTTGGAAGAGTTCAACAGCCTCGGTGAACTGCTCGGCGTGCTCTCGCAATCGCGAGCCGGCCTCCGAGCTTTCCTCGAGCACCTCGTACAGCTGCACCGGCTCGTTGACGCCGACGACGCGCACCCGATCGAATGGACGCAGGAGAAACCGATCGCCGATCTGGTTTCTCGTCTCCTCGCTTATCAGAATCCACGAGCCGTACTGCTTGTTCACACCCTCCAGGCGCGCGGCGAGGTTCACCGCGTGGCCCATGATCGTGTAGTCCATCTGCTTTTCGGTTCCCATGTTGCCGACAACCATCTCTCCGGTGTTGATTCCGATGCGGGTGAAGAGCGGGCTCGGGCTCATCTGGTCGTTAAGAAAGCGGTCGTTCAGATCGGCCTCGATTCGTTTCATCCGGACCGCGGAGATACAGGCGTTCGCCGCATGGTCGGGATCGTCGACCGGAGCTCCGAAGAACGCGATGATCGCATCTCCCTCATACTTGTCGATCGTACCCCTGACATCGAGCACAATATTGCTCATCTCGGTCAGATAGATGTTCAGAAGTCGCACCAGATCTCCGGGTGGGAGTTGCTCGGAGACCGTGGAGAAGCCGGCGATGTCGGTAAACATGGCGGTCATGTACTTCTCCTGACCGCCGAGGGCGAGCATGTCCGGATTGTCGATGATCTGGCTGATGACGTCCGCGGAGAGGTACCGGGAGAAGGCGTTTCGCAGGAAGCTACGCTCGCGAGCGTTCGTGATCGCCGACCAGGAGCTCGTGGCGACGAACGTCAGGAAGAGCGCGCCGACCGGAGCGAGCAAGGGGATATAGCGACCGGTGACAACGAACCAGAGAACACCGGCGCCGGCGACCAGAGCTGTCGTGAGTGCACCGAAGAGCAGACTCCTGTTCGCGTCGAGGTTGCGGATGAAGAACCCGAGCAGGATCGCGAATAGCGCAGCGAGTCCAATGGAGAGCCACGTTGATTCGACGGTGAGGAAATCTCGCTGCAAGACGGTGTTGGCAACCGCCGCATGCGTTCCAACGTTGAAGTAGAGCCCCTCGAAAGGATTCACTCCGATATCGACCGTACCGATTCCGGTCTGTCCGATTATGACGAACGCGCCCGCCAGTTCCTCCGAAAGTGAGTCGAAGAGCTCGTTGCGGCGCTCGACCAGTCCGCGGGTCGCGGCAAACGTTTCCTCGATATCATCGAGAATCCCCTCGAGATCGGCAATCTGCGCCTCGTCGTCGGGATCGACCTGCTCCATTGCTGCGCTGACCTGCTCGATGAGCTCTTCTTCAGCCGGTCCCTCGAGGAACCGGCCGAGTTCGTCGTAGTACTGCGCGCGCATCGCCTCGTACTGGTCGGCCTCCTCGGGCGAGCGTTCGCCGGCGAGCAGCTCGCGGTAGAGCTCATCGATCTGCTGCTGCATCATGTATAGCGGAACGTCATGCTGATCGAGGAATCCGGCTCCATCCATGAGCGCTATGTTCCCCGCGATCGCTTCCTCGGCGTCCTGCAGGTCGAGTATCCGGGTATAGCTGACCTGCCGAAAGCTCTCGTCGAACGATTTCGGCGGCCAGTTGATCATCATCCGTCCGTCGGGAGTGAGCGGGATCGTTACGTCGCGAGGTTCTTCTTCGCCGGGGTAGTGAGCGTCACGGAGGATCATACGCCTGCCCGCGAACTCGATCTCCGGAGAACCGAGAAGGTCGAGGAGAGGAGTGAGTGCGAGCTGCCCGAAAAGCACACCGTCATATTCGGCGAGCGGGTTTATGCGCCTTCGAACCCCATCGGGATCGACGTGGATGTTCGTGAATCCGATGCCCTGTGCCTGTTGGGCAATTGGCTCGATAGTGGGCTGTATCGTTCCGAACGATACAAGCGGGTGGTCGTTCGGTGTCTCACGGTGCGCGAAGCGACCGGAGACCCACTGCAGGTACTCGTCTTCGACGTCGATCAGGTGGCGTTCGCCGGGCAGCATGGTCAGTGTGAACCACGCATTGTCGAAGATCCCGGCGGCGCGGGCGAGGTACTCGTCGTTGTCGCGAGCGACGTCGGCGACGCGGTCGAGCAGGGTGTCGCGAGCGTCGGCCTCGAGCGCGCGAAAATCGTCTATCAGATCGCCGGCTGCTTCCGGCGGAAGCTGACCCTCGGCGACGGCCTGGAAGAGATCGCGGGCGTTTCCTCCGACCTGCTCGATCGCCGCCTCGACCTCGACCGGCAATTCCTCCTGCAGAAGTCGGCGATCGACGCCGGCCGGACTCTCGTCGAGGTACTCGATATCGAACACGGCGCGGTCGGCGCCGACCTCACGCAGCAGCATGAGTCCGTCGCCGAGTATGTGCCGGCTCCATGGCCACAAGCCGGCGGAGTCGATGGACGCATCGTCGATTTCGAGAATGACGAAGCGTTCATCTTCCTCCACTGCCGGTCGAACGCGGAGCAGCAGATCGTATATACCGGCGTCGATGCCCCAAAAGACCTCGGTAGTGCTGAGCAGCGTGAGAACGGCGACGATAAAAGTCGGAATGATAATCGGCCAGACGAGATTTCTATTCATAGAAGCAACCCTGCAGGTAATCCTAACGCCCGCGGCAAACTATGTCACGGTGCAGGGGAGAATTTCTCGTCGATGAGCCGGGACGCCGACGGGCGGGCGAGGTACAGTAGCTCGCCCCGTACGAGAGCGTACCGGTTGCGCAATGCACCTCCGAAACGCCGCCCGCCCCGCCACCAGCGAAAGCGTTCGACGGCGAAACCGGCCTGTTCGAGCCGTTGGGCGTAATCGACGCCGTACAGCCTTACCCGCAGCGGCGATCCGAACGCCTTCAATCGCTCGGTATCGGTGGTGAGATGCGCGTCCTCGTGCGTTGCCGGGAGCGTCGACGAGATCGCGCTCTGTAAGAGCGCGAGCCCGTCGGGCCGAAGCACTCGTCGGATCGAGCGCAGAGCAGCCTTCTCGTCGCGAATGCGATCGAGTACATCGTTACACAGGACGATGTCGACCGATTGCTCGGCAATGTCCAGTGAGACAAGCTGCGAAGCGGGGACACTCTGCGTGCTCAGACGCGAAACCCTTCGAAGCGCTTCGTGCAGCCGGGGCTCCGGCTCGACGTGGAGCACGGTCAGCGGCGGAGCGGTCGGCTCGAAGGCTCTCGTGCGATGCAGTAGATAGAGATAGATGAGCCGCTCGTCGTCGGTCGCCCCGCAGCTCGGACACGGATTGAGCGGGATGCGGCCGGGGCTCAAGACCTTCACATCGCGCAGGCGGCGGGGAAGGACCGAGCGATCACCGGTCGGATAGCATTCCCCGTTGCAGATCGGACAGATTGTGTGCGCTCCCGGCAGCAATTCCTTCAGCATGCGATGGCTCCCCGAAGCTCCGTTACAACCGCGACGAAAGCCGTTCGCAGACTCTCAGGTTCTCCTTCGCCATCGCGACCGTCTCCGTTGACGTCGATGGCCGGCGTCGCATGAGCTCGTCGAGATCACGCTCCACTTCATTCGATCGCCCGATTCCCCCGAAAGCAGCCGCGTCACAGAGAATGCGCAGGAAGTGGAAGGGATGCATAGTTTCGAGCGCGTCAGTCGAACGCTGAAACCACGGCCACAGTGCAGCCCGGGCCGATCTGTTCGCTGCCGCGGCGGCAACCGGGAGGATCCGGTTTCTCGCCGGCAGCCGGCCGGCCACGTACTCGAGCATCCGCTCTACGGTGGTTTCGTCGCGGTACGCCCCCAGCGCGATCGCGATCGATTGTTTTTCGACCTCTTCGACCTCGGACGATTCCAGGCGCTCGCAGAGCGTATCGAAGCTCGCAGGACGGCAGGCGGCGGCGACGCGATATGCGACCGGGCGCAGATCGGCGGGAACCGACTGGCCCCCGTCTCGAGTAAGCAGCGTGTCCGATATTTCTTCCAGTTCGCTCACTACCGTCGGGTCCCCGAGCAAATAGAGCGTCCAGAGAAGCGATTCACGCAGCAGGGCGACGACGTGCCGTTCGCCTGCACTCGGCCGCACACCGATAGCCTCAACCGCCGACCGGAGTACCCTCCGTCCGCACTCGGCAATGCGTCCTTCGGTCCGTGATGCGAAGCTGTGCAGCTCGCGCAATGAGCGGGCGATCTGCCATACCGGCAGGAACTCGACCTCGGCGGCGAAATGACGATCGAGAAAATCGAGATAGCGGTCGAGCTCGAACTCGTCGGCGAGTACGAAGGCGTGCAGATCGTAGAGCAGGCCGAAGCGATCGCGTGGTGAGAGCGCCCGATCGGAGGCGAGCTCGGCAAGCGATTCGAGCGTTCGTTCGTCGTAGCGAACGCGGTAGAAACCGCTCTGACCGGCGTTGACCTTGACCGCCGCGGTACCGGCCGGTAGCCGGATGGTGAGCTCTCGGGTGTCCAGGAGCACACTCCGCCGCTCGGTCGACTCATCGGCTCCGATGAAGAGCAGGGTCAGCGGCACAGGCCAGAGGGCAGCATCGTCGTTCGGCAACAGGGTGAAGCGTTTCTGCTCGAGGTGAAGCTCGTCGCCGGTTTGCGTCGCACTCACAACCGGATATCCGGGAGTGCGAAGCCAGCGTGCGAGGATAGTCGCATCGAACGCCGGCCCGCGATCTGAGCCGCCGGCGCTCACACCGGCGGCGAACGCGCTGAGAACCTCGTCGGTGTCGGCGCAGCCGTAGGCGTGGCGCCGAAGGAACTCGCGTACGCCGGCGCGAAACGGGGCGCGGGAGTCGTGCGCAGCGCCGGGAGAAGCGCCGGTCGGGTCGCCGGGTGCGACGCCGGGCGACTGATCGGCCGACTGCGCCGGCGCCTGCACGCTCAGCGCATCCCCATCGACCCCATCATCAATGCCGCAGTCGCCGAGATAGAGGCGGAACATACGCAGGATCGAGGCCGCCTTGCGATAGACAATTGGAACGGTGGCCGGGCTGTACTCGAGCTCTCGGCCGTCGGGAAACTCGACCGGCACTGTTTCAACGAGCGCATCGCGGCGGAAGGCGGCATCCATCTGGTCGGCGATGAACTGGTCGAGCCCGTCGAACTCCGGATGAAACGTATCGGCGATCACGTAGCCGAAGTAGGTTGCGAACGCCT
>PUOG01000311.1 GCA_003552745.1 Spirochaetaceae bacterium | reverse complement strand
CCGCTTATGCTGCGATGTTTTCACGCCTACACCGCCACCCGGTTGCTACCCACGATACCCTCACCCGCAGCTTGCTTTCCACCTGCAAGTGCCACCACCAGGCCCACATTTCGAATTGCTGGCAAGTGAACTCCGGTGTACGTTCGTCACCGTTTGTGACTATACTTGGCACTGCCTATGACACAGAGCGAAAAGACGGAAGCGAACGGCATAGAGCGTATTGGCCAGAAATCCGGCGAGCAGATTCGCTATACCACGAATCGAAAACCGGAATGGTTGAAAGTGAAGCTCAACACGAATACGAACTTCAAGGAACTCAAGCAGCTTATGAGGAGTGAAGGGCTGCACACCGTCTGTGAGGAGGCGCGATGTCCCAACATCCACGAATGCTGGGGCGAACACCGAACCGCGACGTTCATGATCCTCGGCGATACGTGTACGCGGCGATGCCGCTTCTGTTCGGTGAAGACCGGTCTGCCGCGAGGCGTTGACCTCGGTGAACCGCAGCGCGTTGCCGAGTCTGTGGCGCAGATGCAGTTGCGCCATGTCGTGATTACCATGGTCAATCGCGATGACCTGCAGGACGGAGGGGCATCCGTCGTGGCCGCAACGGTCAATGCCATTCGAGCAGCGTCACCGGAGACGATCGTCGAGGTGCTGAGCTCCGATCTCATGGGCGATTACGAGAGCATCCGGGTCGCATGTGAGAGCCGTCCGGAGATCATGAGCCACAACATTGAGACGGTGAAGCGGCTTACTCCGTCGGTCCGCAGTCGCTCGACATATGATCGTAGCTTGCGATTTCTCCGTCTCGCGCGGGAGATCGATCCGGATACGGTGACGAAATCGAGTATTATGCTCGGACTTGGCGAGACGGTCGACGAGGTTGTCGCCGTCATGGACGACTTGCTCGACAACAGCGTATCTGTGATGAATATTGGCCAGTATCTCCAGCCGACGCGCAGCCATTTGCCGGTTCAACGCTATTGGACGCCGGAGGAGTTCGCGGAGTTGCGTGAAACCGCGATCAGTAAAGGCTTTCAGCACTGCGAAGCCGGGCCGCTCGTTCGCAGCAGCTATCACGCCGGGGAGCAGTACGAGACGTATCGCCGTCGCGTACACCCTCTTTTCGGCGATGAGTTGAACTCAGAATTTTTGCGTTAGGATCTGGATTTTTATCTCCGTTTTGTGTAATATTAGGAAATACGCATTGTGACAGCGCCTCGGGCGTACGTTGTACGCCCTTTTTCGTCACGCCTCCAATTCCGCACGAGTCCCGTCAGAGGTTTTTTCTACCTCCTTTCCTCTGCGGGGCTCTTTTTTTGTGCCGAGGCGTGAGGTGCCGAGGCGTGAAGTTGTACGTCCTGAAGCCGTATATTAATCTGAAAACGTGTGAGCTCGCCTTACAACTGGACCGACCTTAGACGCCCCATCCGCATTCTCGCACCTATGGAAGACGTCACCGATACGGTGTTTCGGCGTATGGTGGCCTCGGCGGGCGCACCCGACGTTTTCTTCACCGAGTTCACCAAGGCCGACGATCTGTTCGGCCGACGATCTACTCTCTCACGTCGCCGCCTTCGCTATACCAACGCCGAACGACCGATCGTGGCACAGATTTGGGGTAACGAACCAACCTCGTATCGCGATGCGGCGCGGTTGCTTCGTGATCGAGGATTCGCAGGGGTCGACATCAACATGGGCTGTCCCAAACGTAAGATCGCCGGAAAGGGGTTCTGCAGCGCGTTGATCGATAATCGCTCGCTCGCCGCCGAGCTTATCGCCGCCGCACGCGAAGGAGCCGGTCCGATACCGGTCAGTGTGAAGACGCGGATCGGTACGAACCGAGTGGTAACCGAGGAGTGGGTACGCTTTCTCCTCGAGCAACATCTCGACGCACTCACGATTCACGCTCGCACCGCGAAGGAGATGTCGGAGGTTCCGGCTCGATGGTGCGAAATCGCTCGCGCGGTTCGTATACGGGACGGCCTTGGTGTTGATACCCTTATTGTAGGGAACGGCGATGTGTTATCACTGGATATGCTCTATCGTCGTGCGGGTAAAAGCGGTGTTGACGGCGTTATGGTCGGACGTGCGATCTTCGACAATCTCGAGTTCTTCTCCGGCGGCGATTTTCGTAACCGACCGCCGGCGGTCCGTATACGCCGGATGCGTGAGCATTTCGAGCTGTTCGAGCGCGAGTGGGGCTCGTCGATGAACTTCCATGCGCTGAAAAAGTACGTTGTCGTATACGCAGGTGGCTTTCCCGGCGCCGATTTGCTGACCGAACGCATCATGCGCGCCACCGCTTTGGAACAGGCTGTCGCGATCTGCGACGATTTTCTCGGAGGTAGCCGGTGCTGAAAGTTTTCGGAAACACGACGCAGACTTTAGGGGTCTTCGCCAAGCTCTTTCGCGCGATCGCACTTGTCCTTCTCGCGATCACCGTGGTCTCAGGGTTTGTGACGCTGCAATTTCGCCTCTCCTCGCAGAGTGCGGTGGGACGCGTAACGGGGTTCGAGGAGGTCGTCAATCCTGCTCCGATCACCAATCCGGGCGGCACCAACGGCTTTGAGTACGTGGTAGTAGAGTTTGAGACCGCCGCCGCCGAGCGCTCGTCGGTACAGGGTAGATCGGGACGGGGTGCGGATCAGTTTGATATCGGCGATCCGGTTCCCGTCCGGTATTCGCCGTCACGGCCCGATCGGGCGCGGATTGACTCGTTCATGGAGATCTGGGCAACTCCGGTTATTTTCGGCGCACTCTTTGCCGTTTTCGCGCTCATCGGTATCGTCGCTCCGTATGCTTTCGCCGACAACCGCGGGAATCGCCGGTCGGTGAGCCCTGTCTGGCCCGAGCGTAGTGATAAGCGATCCGGGACGAAGGAGTAGCGCGCATGACCGTCGATTGCGAAGCAAGCGGAAGACTGCGGTCGAGCGGCCTGCTTACCGATCTGTACGAGCTCACCATGATGCAGGGCTACCGACACTTCGGAAAAGACGATCCTGTGGTGTTCGACGTCTTTTTTCGAAGCCAGCCGTTCCAGGGCGGCTATTCGGTATTCGCCGGGCTCGAGGATGTGCTTTCGCTGCTCTCGAACCTTAGTTTCGACAACGGCGAGATCGCGTGGTTGTCCGAACTCGGCATATTTCGAAATGAGTTCCTGAAAGATCTCGAGGGTTTCAAGTTCCAGGGTGATGTCTACGCGATGCCGGAAGGAAGTATGGTCTTTCCCGGCGAGCCGATTATGCGCATCCACGCTCCGCTTGCGCAAGCGCAGCTCGTGGAGACGGCGATTCTGAATACGGTGAACTTCCAGTCGCTCGTGGCCACGAAGGCGGCCCGTATCTTCAATGCAAGCCGACACGGGAGCATTCTCGAAATGGGAATGCGCAGGGCGCAGGGATTCGACGGAGCGCTTTCGGCAACGCGGGCCTCTCACATCGGCGGGGCTTCGGCAACTAGCAACACGTACGCGGGCAAGCTGTTCAACATTCCCGTTCGGGGAACCATGGCCCACAGCTGGGTTATGAGTTTTGCGACCGAGTACGAGGCGTTTGCGCGGTACGCGGAGCTGTACCCCGACAGCTGCATCTTTCTTGTCGATACCTATGACACCTTGCGCTCCGGCATCGAGAACGCGATCGCTGTAGGCGCGACGCTCGTCGAAGGCGGGCATGATTTCGGGATACGACTCGATTCCGGAGATCTCTACTCCCTGAGCGTTAAGTGTCGAAAGAGACTCGACGAAGCCGGCTTCCCGAACGCGAAGATCGCGGTGAGTAACGAGCTCGACGAGCGCGTGATTCATCAGCTGATCTCGGACGGTGCGCCGATCGACCTCTGGGGGGTCGGCACGCACATGGTGACCGGCGGTGATCAGGCAAGCTTCCCCGGCGTCTACAAGCTTTCGGCACGTACCGTCAGGGGCAGACTCGAGCCGGTCATGAAAGTCTCCGACACCCCCGAGAAGTCGAGCAATCCCGGTGTCAAGCAAGTCTATCGCTTCTACGATAACGGCGACGAGCCGCTGGCGGATATCATCTGCCTCGAAGACGATCCGCCCAATCCCGGAGAGGCTATCGAATTCTTCCACCCGACGAACGACGCGCAGCACTTCACGATGCAGAACTACGGCCGCTTCGAGCCGCTGCTCCGTCGAGTCATGAAGAACGGGACTATCTGTACGCAGTTACCGAGTCTGCCGGAGATTCGCGAGCATGCGGTGGCCGAGCTTCGGCAGCTGGACACCACGTATAAGCGCATTATCAACCCGCATATCTACAAGGTGAGTCTCTCTTCTTCTTTGAAACAGTTGAAGAGCGAGATGCAGGAGAGGGTCCGATGACACTCCGAGCTTTGACCGATGCCGACATTGATGTACTGTCGCGAATGATCGGTGAGGACGCGGTCGCCGTCGATGAGCGGTCGCTGAACCGTGCATCCGGCGATCACCTTGCAGATCCCGCCTATCGACGGCGTCCGGCCTGCGTCGTTCGCCCGTCGAGCAGCGAGCAGGTCGGCGAGCTTCTGCGTTGGGCGAATCGTGAGTCTGTCGCCGTTACCACGCGTGGGGCCGGCAGCGGGCTCGCAGCCGGGTGCGTTCCCGATGCCGGAGGCCTCGTGCTCGAGATGAAGCGTCTGAAGCAGATCGTGGAGATCGACCCGATCGACCGCGTAGCAGTTGTGGAAGCGGGCGTTGTGACCGGAGCGCTCGATCGCGCTCTCGAGCCATACGGACTATTCTTCGCCGGCTATCCGATGAGCTCCGCGGTGTCTCAGATCGGTGGAAATATCGCCACGAACGCCGGCGGCGGACGGGCGGTGAAGTACGGAGTTACGGGCAGGCATGTGTTGAGCGTCGAGGTGGTAACCGGCGACGGTGAGCACCGGGTGTTCGGCGGCCGGAGACGAAAAGATGTTGTCGGCTACGATCTGCGGTCACTGATGATCGGCAGTGAGGGGACGCTCGGCGTTATCGTCGGAGCAACCCTCTCGCTGCTTCCTCGCCCGAAGGCGTACTGCTCGCTGCTGGTCGGCTTCGATACTCCTCGGGCGGCGATAGAAGTGATGTCGGAAGCGATGCGGTCGAGTGGGGCGCTCTTCAGTGCTGTTGAAGTGATGGACGAATACTGCATGGAGCTCGGTGCCACGACGCGGCGTACCGTACCGCCGTTGGTGGCACCGTGGAGCGTCCTCTTCGAAGCCGATGGAAGCGACGAACGCGAGGCTGCGTCGCTCATTGAGACCACCGCTTCGATGTGCAGCCACGCGTCGGGAACGATGCTCGGACCGGACCAGGGCGAACAGCGCGAGCAGTGGTGGGCTATCCGCGAATCGATCCCGTGGGCGCTCAAGCGCCAGAGCAGTTTTCAGGGAGTGGAAGACATATCGCTTCCGATCTCTCGACTGACTCCTGTGCTCGAGCGAATGCGGGAGATCGCCGCGACGCACCGCCTGTCGACCCCCACCTTTGGTCATCTCGGTGACGGCAATATGCACATTCACCCGATGATCGCCGGGGACGCTGCCGACGGGGTGGACGCCGAGGAGTGGAAGCGACGCGAGCGAGCATTTCTCGGGCAGTTCTATCCGATTATCGCCGACGCCGGGGGAACGATCAGCGGCGAACACGGTGTGGGCGGAAAGCGCACCGGCGACCTCGATCTCATGCTCGGCGGCGAGTATCGGCGACTACTGCGGGGTGTAAAACAGGTGTTCGATCCGAACGGTATTCTCAATCCCGGAAAGGCAATCTGACGCCGGCGCCGGAGTCGACGGGTAAGCGGCCGGCGCCCATCCCACGGCGACTACTCCGCGAGATCGGCGTGGTCGAGTTCGGTGTATTCCGAACCTCCCGGCCCGGTAGTGCTCCGGTACAAAACGACTCTCGAAATAGCCCACGACGTTCGCTCGCCGCTCTCGGCGCCCTTCGCCCGCTCGAGCCATTGTTGTATTCGCTTCAGGGCCGGGCGGCCGACTCCCTTGCGAACGTAGCAGAGTGTTATGTGGCTGTGAAACGGACGATCCTCGAGCGGGAGTGAGCGCCGGGCGAGCGCCGCCCCGAGGGTGTCGTAAACCTTCGCGGCGGTCTCATCGATGTCGCGGACGCCGGCCCAGAGCACACGGGCCGCGTTTGCTTTTGGAAAGGCCCCGAAAGCGCCGACCTCGAATCGTGGAGCCGGGAGCGGATCGGCCGAAATCTCGCGAAGCGTTTCGCGCGCGGATTCCACGGCGGATCTCGGCTGTTCACCGAGGAAGTGCAGCGTTACATGGAAATTCTCGGTTTTTATCGGACGGAGAATTCTACTACCGAGCTCGGCGACCGCTCGATCACGGAGGGAAGCCAGCTGTTCGCGCATCTCCGGCGGCAGCGGCAGCGCGAAGAATATCCGTTGGGTCTCCATGGGCATGGGAACCGTACCACGGATCAAGACCGCTTGCCATCGTCGAATCTCTAATTCTATAATTCCAAGATTATCCGTATGCAGCAGCATTCATCACCGAGGCAGCGGCTCGAATTGCTCGCTTTTTTCGGGGCACTCTGCCTCTTCTTCGCGTCTATCGAGTACCTATTCCCGAAACCGGTACCGTTCTTCCGCCTGGGCCTTGCGAATCTGCCGGTTCTTATCTCACTCAATATCTTCTCGCCCGCGTACGTCTTGCTTCTTGTGTTGCTGAAGGTGCTCGGACAGGGACTGATAAACGGGACGCTCGCCTCGTATGTCTTTCTCTTCTCGCTCGGCGGAAGCTTTGCCAGCGTATTCATTATGCTGCTCGCGAAGAGGGTGGGAGGACGATATATAACTCTGGTGGGGATAAGCGTCTTCGGTGCAATAGGGAGTAACGTTGTTCAGATCCTGCTCAGCTTGCAGTTCATCTTCGGCATGACGGCGTGGGTGATCGCGCCGGTGTTCATGATCCTCGGCGTCGGCAGCGGACTCTTCGTCGGTCTTTTCGCCGAGCGATTCCAGCAACAGAGCAGATGGTTGGCGCGAATACAGGAGCATTATGGCCCGAACCCGGAAAACCGACAGTTTCCTGTCTCGCAACCTTGACGCCGTCCATCTGTTCGTGGGAGCCACGTTGATCCTTCCTGCGTATCTCTTTCAGACGAACCTCGTTATTCGAGTTCTGCAGGTCCTGCTCTTTGCATGGCTCGCGACGGTCAACGGCAAGCGGATCAAGTGGGTCTACTTCATCGTGATGGTTGTATCGATCACCTTTTTCCACACGCTCAATCCGTTCGGCGAGGTGCTTGCCCGCATCGGACCGTACACCATCACCCGGGGCGCGTTGCGAGACGGTCTCATGCGTGGCTTCACGATTGTCGGACTCGTATTCATATCGCTGTTTTCGATAAGACCGGACTTGAAGCTACCCGGCCGCCTCGGAGGCCTTCTCGGGCGGGTATTCTGGTATTTCGAGCGCATATTCGACTCGAAGCGTAGAATCAGGGTGAGCGCAATAATCGAAAGTGTGGATGAAGTTCTCGAATCGCTGTTCGTACCCGAGTACGGCGGAGACGCGCCGGATGAAGCCGCGGAGAGCGTTCAGCAGCGGTCACCGTCGACACCGGCCGGAATACTCTTTCTCGGCGTGCTGCTGATTGGAAACTGGGCCCTTGTATTCATCGATATTCCGGTTAGGTTGTTGTAATAAGGAGAATGGGAATTGATGCAGAGCAAGATGAAGGCAATTGTCAAGAAGCACGCTGAGCCGGGTCTCTGGCTCGACGAAGTGCCGGTGCCGGAGGTCGGTATCAACGATGTGCTGATAAAGATCGTGAAGACGTCGATCTGTGGAACCGACATCCACATCTACAATTGGGACAAGTGGGCGCAGGCCACTATACCGGTGCCGATGCCGATCGGCCACGAATATGTCGGCGTCGTTGAGAAGGTCGGCAGCAACGTCCACGATTTCCGACCGGGCGATCTGGTCAGCGGTGAAGGACATATCGTCTGCGGACACTGCCGAAACTGTCTCGCCGGGCGGCGTCACCTCTGTGCGCACACGCGAGGTGTCGGAGTGAATCGTCAGGGCGCGTTCGCCGAGTATCTCTGTATCCCGATGAGCAATGTCTGGTATGCGGACAGCAAGATACCGCGGGAGATAATAAGCTGTTTTGATCCACTCGGGAACGCCGTGCATACCGCGCTGAGCTTTGATGTGCTCGGCGAAGACGTGCTCATTACCGGAGCGGGGCCGATAGGGATCATGGCAGCGGCGGTGGCCCGGCATGCAGGTGCGCGCTACATCGTGATAACCGACGTGAACCCATATCGCCTCGAGCTTGCGAAGACGATGGATATCACGCTCGCGGTGAATCCGAAGGAAACGAACCTGACCGATGTGCAGCATGACCTCGGTATGGTTGAGGGCTTCGATGTCGGTATGGAAATGTCGGGTAATCCGCAGGCGTTCACCGATATGATCGACCAGATGTGCCACGGTGGAAAGATCGCGATACTCGGTATTATGAGCGGTGACCCGCAAATCGACTGGAATACGATTGTTTTCAACGGACTGCATTTGAAGGGGATATACGGTCGCGAGATGTACGAGACGTGGTACAAAATGACCACGATGATCCAGAGTGGCCTCGATATCTCACCGGTTATCACGCACCGTTTCGAGTACAGCGACTATATCGAGGCGTTTGAAACAATGAAAAGTGGGAACAGCGGCAAGGTTATTCTCAACTGGGAGAACGTATAGCCGGGAAAAAACATAGGAGTGGACTGATGTATAGCACGGTACGCGATGAGTTGAACCGCGAGCTCTCCGAGATTCGGGAAAGCGGGTTGTACAAGGAAGAGCGCATTATCACCTCTCCCCAGTCGGCGCATATCAGCACTGTCGATCAGGCTGATACACTGAACTTCTGTGCCAACAACTATCTTGGCCTGTCGAATCATCCAAAACTGGTGGAAGCCGCGCAGCACGCTCTCGACCGGTGGGGATTCGGTCTCTCCTCCGTACGGTTTATCTGCGGCACGCAGGAGATTCATCGCAGGCTCGAGACGGAGCTCGCCGAATTCCTCGGTACCGAGGACAGTATCCTCTACGCGAGCTGCTTCGACGCGAACGGCGGGCTGTTTGAGCCGCTGCTGGGAGCCGAAGATGCAGTCATCAGTGACGGCCTGAATCACGCGAGTATTATCGACGGCATCCGCCTCTGCAAAGCGCAACGCTATGTGTACCGCAACAACGATATGGACGAACTTGAACGGGTGCTCAAGGAAGCGAGCGGTGCGAGGCGCCGGCTGATCGCCACCGACGGCGTGTTCAGTATGGACGGGATTATCGCGCAGCTCGACGCTATCTGCGACCTCGCCGAGCGGTACGACGCATTGGTTATGTTCGATGACTGCCACGCCGTCGGATTTCTCGGAGAAGGGGGGCGCGGTACTCACGAGTACCGCCGCGTCATCGACCGGGTGGACATTATTACCGGCACTCTCGGAAAGGCGCTTGGCGGAGCGACCGGGGGATATACCGCTGCGCGGAAGGAGATCGTCGAGCTGCTGCGTCAGCGGTCGCGCCCGTACCTGTTCTCGAACGCGGTCGCACCGGGTGTCGTTGCAGCGAGTCTCGCCGCGCTCGAGCTCGTGAGGAGCGACACATCGCTGCGTGCGAAACTTTTCGAGAACACCGAGAGATTTCGCAGTGCGATGAGTGAGGCCGGATTCGATATCGTGCCCGGCGAGCATCCGATCGTGCCGGTCATGCTCGGCGATGCGAAACTCGCCACGAAGATGGCCGATCGACTGCTGAGTCGCGGCATTTACGTAATCGGTTTCTCCTATCCGGTGGTACCGAAGGGGCAGGCACGAATACGGGTACAGCTTTCGGCCGCACATTCGACCGACGACGTGGATCGAGCCGTTGCGGCGTTCCGGAATGTTCGCGAAGAGGTGGAGTCGGCATGATTAACGGGTTACAGCAGATCGGCATCGGCGTGGTAGATATCGAATCGCGATGGAGGTGGTATCGCCGAGCTTTCGGGATGGACGTCCCGATTTTCGACGAGGCGGCAAAGGCACCGCTCATGACACGGTACACCGGTGGCACCGTGCACAGCAGACGCGCGGTGCTTGCACTGAACATGACGGGAGGAGCAGGGTTCGAGATCTGGCAGTACACGTCCCGTGCGCCGGAGCCGTGCGCTTTTGAACCGGCGGTCGGCGATCTTGGACTCCTCGCCGCGCGCATGCACTGCACCTCGCCGGAGGGTGCGAGGGAGAAAGTGGAGCGTGCCGGGGTCAGGCAGGCCGAAGAGGTGGATTGCGGGCCCGGCGGCGCGCGCCCCGAAGAGGGGGGCGGTGCGGCGTTTTTTGAGCCGCAGTCGGCGCCGGACGCCACGGAGCACTTCTTCGTACGCGATCCGGCGGGTCTCCACTTCGATCTGGTAAACACCGGGCATCGGTTTTCCGGCTCACAGCCGATTGGAGGGCCGGCCGGTGCACTGATAGGGGTTTCCGATATCGAGACGAGCCTCGCGTTCTACCGCGATGTCCTCGGCTTCGATCTCGTACGGTACGATGAAACCGGCGTCTTTGACGATCTGCGCCCGCTTCCCGGAGGGAATCTGGAGCTTCGCCGCGTCTTGCTCGAACGGAGTGCCCCACCATCGGGTCCGTTCGGTGCACTACTCGGTCCTCCTTCTATCGAGCTGGTGCACGCCTTCGAGGGACGCGGCCGGAAGATATACGAGGACCGGTTCTGGGGTGATCCCGGATTCATACACCTTTGTTTCGATATTCAGAACGGCGAAGCGCTTAAGGAACGGTGCGCGTCGCGCGGTTTCCCGTTCACAGTAGACAGCGGGGAGAGCTTTGATATGGGAGAGGCGGCCGGCCGCTTCGCTTATGTCGAGGATCCGGACGGAACCCTGATCGAGTTCGTCGAGACACACCGGATACCGGTTCTCAAGAAGATAGGCTGGTATCTCAATCTGAAGAAACGTGACGGCAGACCGTTACCGAAGCTCGTGGTGCGGCTGCTCGGTCTTACACGAGTGAAGGACTAATG
>PUOG01000287.1 GCA_003552745.1 Spirochaetaceae bacterium | reverse complement strand
TGTAGCCAGAATCATGATCAGGTCGGAAACCGTGCGGTCGGAGAGCGTCTGTGCCACCTGGTTTCCGTCGGACGAGCGAAAGTCGCCGCTGCGCTGACACTCCTTCAACCGGCGGTACCGATGCTCTTCCAGGGAGAGGAATGGGCGGCCGGATCGCCGTTTCAGTACTTCACCGATCACCAGGACCGTGAACTTGCTGCCGCGGTGACCAAGGGGCGGTGCGAGGAGTTCTCCTACTTCGGGTGGGATCCCGACGACGTGCCCGACCCGCAAGCGGAGAGCACCTTTCGGCGCAGTATGCTGGACTGGAGCGAGCGCGAACGACAGCCACATGCGGAGATGCTCGCATGGTACCGCAGTCTGATCGATCTGCGCAGGAGCTATGGGGAGCTCTGCGCATCGAGGTGCTCGAAGCCTCCGGTAACGTACGATGACGATGGCCGATGGTTCTGTTTTCGTCGTGGTCGCGTCTGTGTAGCGTTTGCCCTTTCCTCATCGGCCGACGGCAGGGAGCCGGCAGTCGCGGGTACGGTCGAGGTCGATCTGCAGCCGCTGCTCGAGAGCTCGCATGCGCCCGAGGCGGATGGCACTTCAGCGATGACTGTTGTGCTTGCATCGTCCGACACGATTGCTCTCGAAGGATTCCGGCTTGCGCTGCCGGCCGACGCGGTGGCGGTCGTAAGTATGTAACGCACCGAATGCTGCGGCTTCCACTGTAAAAGGGACGGGTAGTCGAGCTCCTCCTCTCGCGATAACCACCACGTATTCGCTATACTCGGGAAGTATCAATGTCACACCGACGATTGCTCGTGGCGCTTATGGCTCCGACACTGAGCGCCATAACCATGCTCGCGATGTTCGCCGTCGCGATCCCCGTCATCCGCGCGGAGTTCGCGCTCACCGAAGACGTTGCCTCGTGGTTGCAGGTTGCGTACGCGATGCCGTTCATGATGCTCATGCCGTTGTACGGCCGGCTCGCCAACGGAATCGGAGCGCGCCGATTACTGCTTTCGGGACTGACTCTTTTCGCCATGGGAACTGCTCTGATGCTCGTGATCGATTCATTGCCGATGATGTTTGTTGCCCGTGCGGTTCAGGGAGCGGGTGCCGGGGGGATCAATCCGCTCTCGATGGCGATCATCATGTATCACGCTCCGCTGAATAAGCGGGGTAGCATGCTCGGCACATGGAACTCGATCGGCCCGATCTCCGGAATGCTCGGGCCGATCGTCGGTGGAGCCTTGATCGACGCGATGGGCTGGCGATCGATATTCGGTCTTGCTCTCGCGGTTGCCTGTGTTGCTTTCATTCTCGCATGGAGAGGCATCCCATTTGATGATCGCACATCCGGATCGTCAGGGCGCACCGTATTGCGCGAGTTCGATTGGAGCGGTGTGGTCCTTTTCAACTCCGCGGTGGCTCTGTTTGTCTTCTTTCTGTCGAGTCGCCCTGTTACCGGAGTCGCAGCGCTCACAGACTGGCGTTTGGGACTTGCCGCCGTCGTACTCGGGGTAGCATTCATTGCCCTCGAGCGACGCCGGAGAGATCCATTTATTCGGCTGGGAATATTCCGCGCGCGCAATTTTTCGTTCGCCTCCATTTGCGTCAGCATACGTATGGCGCTAATGGGGGGCATAGGCTTTGTTGCCCCTCTCTACGTGACCGATCTGTACGGATTCTCAGCGACCGGTGCGGGGGCGGTGATAACTCTGCACGCGTTCGCACTGTTGATCACGATGTGGTTGGGTGGAGTGCTCATCGACCGGTATCGAAGCCGAACCCAGGTGATCGTCGGACTCGGTATCGAATCGGTCGCAATGCTCGTCCTGGCATTGCTACCGGAAAACGCCGGTCTCGCAACGGTGTTACTCGCTCTCGCAGTTCACGGGCTCGGTGCCGGACTCTGTCTGGCCGCGCTGCACCTGTTTGCACTCGGTGGGATGGCGCGTGAGCAGTCGGCCACCGCTGCCGGGTTGTACAGTATGGTTCGATTCGGAGGGTCAATGTTCGGACAGGCTGTGGGTGGTGTGGTTCTCTACGCAGGAATATCGCGCTTCGGTGTGAGTGCAGCCGGATACACTCCGGTCTTCATCTTCTATCTGATAATCAGTCTATTCGGCGCTGCCGCGGCATTCGGGCTCACACGAAAACTCGATGGAGCAACGGGCGAAACGCCCGGTGCGACCGAATCAGCGTAGACAGGACCGAACGCGTGCAACGCGGCGCCTGCTTCGATATCTTGACATCGCCGCCCGGTTGAGATTAGTTGAATTATCACTCATGGAAAACGATCGACTGAATGACCTGGCATATCTTCGAACCGAAGAGCCGACGAATGTGTACTATACCCGCCCGCTTGCCGACATACTGGTGCGGTTTTTTGCGTCTACCCCGGGAGTGACGCCCAACTTTGTAACGGTTGTGGGAATGCTCGTAGGAGTTGCTTCGGCAGCGTTTCTGGCAATAGGCGATCAGCCGTGGCTCTGGATCGGCGCGCTGGTACTCCAGCTCTCGTCTATACTCGACATGGCCGACGGCCAACTCGCGAGAATGACCGGTACGGGGTCGGACTTCGGTCGACAACTTGACGGCGCAAGCGACTATATCGTGGGAATATCGCTGTTCCTCGGAGTTCTCGTCGGACTGTATCCGGATTCGGGCGGTAGAGCCTCAATGCCGGTCATCTTTCTTCTCGCAGCTGCCGCGTTCGGCGGGATTTCGCTGCATTCGCTTTCCTACGACTACGTAAAGACCAAATTCTCTTCCATCGCGAAGACCGGCATTGATTCTCTCGAACAGGAACGCCGCGAGCGTTGGAAGAAGTCAGGCATAAAGTGGCGATCGAAACGGAGACTCAAGCGTGTGGCGGTCGCTCTCTATTCGCGGTATTCGGAGTTACAGCACACGTTGCTGAGATTGCCTAAGTACGAGAAGGTGGAGTACGGCGTGGAGGAACGATACGCAGTGCTCGAAAACGAGCGCGTATTGTTGCGGCTGTTTTCGTGGATGGGCCCGACTACGCATCTTCTTATACTCAGCATTGGGGCGTTGTTCGGTGACCTTTTGGCGGCCGTCGTTGTACTCGCTATTCCCATGAACCTATACTATGTAGTAGTAATGGTACACACGCGTCGAAGGACGCGATCAGGATAAAGTTGCAATGCGGAGCAATCCGTGGGGGACATTCAAAACGCCGTAGTTGGCGTGTTCCGGTCAACACTTGGCGAACTTCTCGAAGGCCATGTCGACGGTGATCGGCAGGCCCAGCCACAGGTGCAACGCTGCGATGTCGATCCGGTATCCGATCGCAGCGCATATCTCGATGCGTTAGTCGATTTCGCGGGTCGGCCGTTGCGGGTTACTGCCGTTTACGAGGTCGACAACGGCCTGTGGCGAGCGCGCCACAGCCGTGTCTCTGAATGCAGCCACGATCGGGAGTTGGTTCCAGGGCTCTACCGCGCTGCCTTGGAGGTGAGCCTCGCCGCGATCGTCATAACCGACCGGTTCGGACGAATCGAGTATGTGAATCCGGAGTTCGAACGAATGACCGGCCTTTCCAGGGGTGAAGCGCTCGGTCGCAGTGTCGAGATACTCCGAGCTGAGTCGACGTCCGAATCCACTGTGCGCCAGATTCGACGTCACTTCATAAGATCTGAGCGGTGGCAGGGCAGGGTGCAAATCCTGAACGCCGACAGAGAGGCCGTGTGGCACAGAGTACTGCTGTCGCCGATCCCGTCGACCAACGGCGAAGCGAGTCGATTCGTCGGGGTTATGATTGATATCAGCGATGCTGTTTCTCTCGAGGATGAGTTACGACGTTTCGCGACCACCGATCCTTTGACCGGATTGTCGAACCGTCGGCGTTTTCTCGATTTCGGCTCCCATACCGTTCGGATTGCGGTACGGTCCGGTCATCCGCTCTCGATCCTCCTGATCGATATCGACCACTTCAAGAGCCTCAACGACTGGTGGGGACACAAGATCGGCGACGACGCGCTCGTTCGATTCGCCGCGGTGTTCAAAGACACGCTGCGGGATACGGATCTGGTTTCCAGGCTCGGCGGTGATGAGTTCGCTGCAGTGCTGCCCGGTGCCAACGCCGAAAACGCGGTCGCAACGGCAAAACGCATCCAGACGCGACTGCGAGATATTACCGTGCCGGTCGATACCGGCGAGAAACTGTCATTCACGATCAGTGCAGGCGTTACAAGTGTCAACGGTCGAGACATCGTCCTGGACAATTTGACACTCGAAGCCGATCAAGCTCTGTATCTATCGAAGCATCTCGGTCGTGATATGGTCAGTCACTTCGCCGATCTAGGTTAGCCGGGTCAAGGGTGGTTCGGGATGCTCTCTACCACGAACTCCCCCTTTTCGTCTTGCCACGACGCGTTTGGACCTGCAATATTGCCCGGAGATGATTCTGGTAAATACCCGAGACACACCGACTCTTGCTGATTGCGGCATTCTGGTACCGGTCATGCCGAAAACCACCGATCTCGTGCTCCGCCACCTCGCCGAGAATGCAGGCGAGGACGAGAGACCTGCGTGGATGATCGGCCGTGATGAAACGAAGCCGACTCGAAGTGACCTGGAACGTGCGCATGCTCCGGAGTATGTCGCTCGCCTGCTCGATCCGTATGCACGCGAACGCGAAATTGAACGAACCTTCGAACTTATCACCGAAGAAGGAGAGTACCACCGCTACGATCCGTCCTCTGCGACTCGACGGCTCGGCGAGCTCGTCGACAGGCTGTTCAACGTCTGCGGGGGCTCGATGCAGTGCATGCGACGGGCGCTTTCGCGCGGCTTCTGCTTCTTTCTCGGAGGGGGGATGCATCACGGACAATACGACTACGGATCCGGCTTTTGTCTGATCAACGATATCGTAATCGGAATTCGTTCATTGCAGGCAACCGGATTGATTCGCACTGCCTGGGTTATCGATACCGACGCTCACAAAGGCGACGGTACAGCAGCGTTGTGTGCCGACGATAAGAGTATTATCACTCTGAGTATCCACATGGGAGACAGTTGGCCACTTACCGAGCCGCAAACACTGTCGGACGGCCGTCCGAATCCGTCGTTCATTCCGAGCGATGTCGAAATACCGGTATACGATGGGGAGGATGACTACTACGTAGAAAAGCTCGCCGAAGGACTCGAGCGACTCGATGCCTTTCCACGCCCCGATCTTGTGGTTCTGGTGTACGGTGCCGATCCGTACGAACACGACGAGCTCCCTTCCACCGCGACACTGCGACTTACCCTCGACCAGATGGTCGAACGTGACGAGCTGATCTGGCGGTTCGTTCGAGAGCGCGAGCTGTCGGCCGCATATCTGCATTCAGGCGGATATGGGCATCGGGCGTGGGAACCAACTGCAGCGTTTCTCCGTAGGCGAATCGCCGAGGCGAACGTATAACGGCGCAGAGCAGTCTTTTGAAGTTATTGGTACTCCAGGAATGAGACGATCTTTCGACCGTCTATTGCGGTTCCGTCACCGGGAGCGCTGACAAGCACCGGGTCGTCCAGTCCTCTCGTAGAGGCTTCTACGACTCCGATGGCGAGAGCCGAAATGTGGCGCGATACCGGTCGAGGCCCATCCTCGACGTCGATTACCGGGCCGGGTGTTTCAGCGAAGAGCTCGGCATACCGCCGGAACAGGCGTGACGGTTCGATCCCGTAATCGTCGTACATGCGCCGTGTGGCCTCCTCGGATTCGGTGTAGAGTTCGCCGGTATCGCGATGCACGTAGTCAAATCGAGCGGATTGAACGGAGCCGTCTTCAACCTCTGCGTGTAGCCAGGCCACCCACCCGTCGCCGCGATCGATATCGGCGACAGCAAGAAACGAGCCGTCTCGCAGCTCAGGCCGGTCTTCACAGGCAATAAGGAGTGGCAGCAGAAGCAGTAACGTGCCGAGGGCGAGATATCGAGCGAACAAAGCCTTCACTTTGTGCCGGTTGTCACCTGTGTGGATGTCGAGCGAAGCGCGATCGTTTTTCGCGCTCGCGTCCGGTGCAGATCGACGTAGGTTGTTCATCATAGTTGTCGTCCGGGTAGGAGTGTATGTCGTCGTCGCGCCCTCTGTCATCAGGCCGTTATTCAATCTTCTTGTCACGACCCGAGAAAAGTGGCATACTTCGCAAATAAAGGAGCCGTAGGGCTCCGTAGACTTATGTTCGATTTCCGTTTTCTGCCTTTCTCTGGATGCCCCCTTGACGAATCCGTTAAAGATAATGGCGCAGACCGAAACAAAGCGTAGTGCAGCGAGCCCGGAGCCGAGAGATACGATTACGTGGCAGGTGCCTGCGTGGCTCGAAAGACAGGGCGGAGACCGACAGGGGGATGCTTTAAATGGCAACCAAGCTTTACGTCGGTAATCTCAATTACCGGACGCAGGAGGAAGACCTGCGCACACTCTTCGCCCAGTTCGGCGACGTCGCCTCGGTGTCGATAATCAGCGACCGTGACACCGGCCGTTCGCGTGGGTTCGCTTTCGTCGAAATGAGCGATGAGAGCGCAGCCAAATCCGCTGAAGAGGCTCTCAACGGCTCAGACTTCGAAGGCCGCGCACTGAAGGTCAACGAAGCACGGCCGCGGGAGAATAACCGCCGCGGCGGTGGAGGTGGCGGCGGCGGTGGTGGATACCGCGACCGATACTGAATCGTCGACGAATCGCGTCACCTGAGGCCGCTTCCAAACTAATCGGAAGCGGCCTAATAGTACACCACCCCGGGGCCGTGCCGACGGCATATCGTGGTATGGTCCTGCGCCATTGCCTCATCGATACAGTCAGCCGGCTGGTCCCGTCCCGTTTAGAGGAGGTTTAATGTGCCGAAACGATCATTCAAGGGTGACAAGCGTCGCCGCCAATTGCAGAAGAAGAAGAAGCGCGAGGATAAGCTCGCTCGCAAGCAGAACAAGGGTGCTGAAGGTACAGAAGGCGAGACCGATGACAATGCGTATCTGGAGTACCTGAATCCGGGCGGACCGATGGACGAACGCTTCACACCGGAGGAAGATGAGAACGAAGGTGATGATGAAGATGATAGCGTCGGACCCGAGTAGTCCGACCAGCCCGTCCGTGCGCTCTATCGGATCTCATCGTGACGGAACGGGAACTGCTGGAACATCGCCCTGGTCGCAACGCCGGCAGTCGTCTCGCATGAAGTATACTTCCCGAACAGCCGCTCGGCGCCTTCAAGCAGAATGTGGGTAGCTACGCCGAGCTGAATCGATTGCTGAGCCTCGAGGTAGGCGGAGAACTCGTCCGCTACACGTATGAGCTCACCATCGATCGGATGGTAGCGATCTTCGTTGTACTCTCGAGTAATACGCTCGGTTGACACGACGAGGATTCCGCTTTCGTAGATAATCCTGCTGTCGAATTCATCTTCCACGAAATAGCGAACTTCATCGGCGATCTCCGGGGTCATATGCGGGTAGAGCTCTTCGGCGACAGTCTCGTCCTCGATCCTCTTCACGACGTCGGGCAGACCGGGGATTGCCGTCTTCGTCGGTGCGACGATATCGCGGGTCACGGCTTCCGGAAGGTCGTGAAAGAGCCCGCCGAAGAAGTTGTTGAATCGGCGCCGGGGACAGGCGGACTGCTGCTCGGACAAGAGTAGCGCGAAAACCGCGACCATGAGCGAATGCCCCAGTACGGCAGTCTCGGGAATGCGGGGTGTCCGGCTCCACCTGGTCTGATAACGCAGGCGGTCCGCGACGCTTATGACCCGGTACAGGTCGAGCTCGAGAATAAGCTGCCTCATTCCCGCGAGATCGAGATACGGTTCCATGCGTCGGCGCAAATCGCTCTCGATCGATGGAATTCTGGGATCGTGATCGTTTACGCTCTTGATGATCCGGAACTCGCGGTAGCTTGAATAGCTGCGTGCGGCTTCCAGTACCTGAACTGCCGTCAACGCCGCACCCGGATCTCCTGCGATACTGAGATACGCCTCATTGTCGGGCACAGCGCTGATGTATTCACGAAACCGTTTGGATAAGCCGTACGGCTCGAGTATCGGGGCGACCGCGTCAGCAACCCATAGATTGAGCCGACGATATTCCTGAGGATACTCCATGCGGATCCGGCGATGCACCGTTTCCTTGATATCCGAGAGCGCGATCTTCCGTAGCAGATCGAAAACACCACTGTAGATGATCGTATCCCAGTCGACGCGTTTTCCTTCGCGTTCCTCGAGCTTGCCCAGGAAGTAAGCGAGCATCATTGCCGATGCACGGCGATCCATCTCGTTGAGCTCCATCGGTCGAACGAGATCGTTCCAGCGTTTGACTGAGAATCCGCCGAAAAGATGCAGTGCGATAGCCTTTTCGATCATACCGTAACCGTAGTCATTTCGTGCCGACACGACCAGCCTCACGTAGATCCATCGTCGATAGCACGGCGTCCATCTCCTGAACAGTTCGAGCAACACGCGCCTTTTCGGCAAGCCCGCGACATGCCGTCACATCGAGCGATGCGAGATCGCGGCGGACGTCGGTCAGCTGCTCGGGCGCTACGCTTACCGCCCGGGCACCGAGACCGACATACAGCGGAAGGAGAAGCGGATCCGCGGCGGCCTCACCGCAAATGGAGAACGGAATAGCGGCATTCTTCGCGCTGTCAGCGATCGCGGCCACGGTACGAACGATCACCGGATGGTGCGTTCGATAGTGGTTTGTCAGGCGGGCATTGGTCCGATCAACGGCCAGCATGTACATCACGAGATCGTTCATACCGATCGACAAAAAGTCGGTTTCCGCGGCGATCTCTTCGGCGCCGACAGCTGCTGAAGGGATTTCGATCATCGCACCGAGTTTCGGTTCAGAATTATGAGGTGTCCGTGCTTCCGCGAGCTCGGCGAGGCATCGATTGAGCTCCGTACGTGCTTCCAGCACATCCTCGACTGTAGAAACCATGGGAAGCATTATTCGCAAATCGGCACCATCTCCGGCGCGGAGCATAGCGCGGAGCTGTTCTCGGAACATCGGTCGGTTGGCCAGGGAGAAACGAATACCGCGCACGCCGAGGAACGGATTGGACTCCGCGGATTCACCCTCCAGGATCTTATCCCCACCGATATCCGCCGTGCGAAGCGTCACTTCGCGACCGGAAAACATCGAAACGATGTGCCGGTATATATGGTATTGTGTCTGCTCGTCGAGAAGTCCTTTGCGAATGATAAACGGAAACTCGCTGCGGTAAAGCCCGATACCGTCCGCCGAGTCGAGCGCGGCGAGTGCGTCAGCGAGAATATTGACGCTCGCCAGGACCTTCACGGGAGCTCCGACGTGAGTCGAGTCCTGGTCACTCCGTAGCTCACCCGGCCGTTCACCGGCAGGAATTGAAACGTCTTGCCCGGGCGCTTCTACTCGTGAACCGGATATATCGACAGCGTCCGTATTCGGCAGTATCTCGAGACGGCCTGAGTCGCCGTCGAGAAGGAGTGGCATTCCGTCGTGTATGTTTCGCACCGATTCCCACGATGCGGCGAGTACCGGTACTCCGAGTGAGTGGGACAGAATCGAGAGATGTGCGGTAACGGAGACATCAACGAGAACTATCCCTGCAGCACCATCGATAGCGAGCCGCAGCAGCTCAGATGGAAAGACGTGTTCGAGCAGCACGATCTTCGCCGCGACGAATGTGCGCGTTGGTGGCTGTGGAGCGAGATTAACGAGGAGGCGATATCCGAGATCACGCACATCTTCGGCCTTCTCCGCGGTGAGCTTATGTTCCTTTTCGGCGATCGAGCTCGCGAGCTCCTCGATGGTATCGGTTACTGCTCGCTCGGGGATAGATCCCTCCGTGGCGAGCTGCCGAATACGACCTCCGAACAGCTCATCCTCGAGCATAAGAAGGTGCGCCTGAAATACGAGCTCGATCACGTCCTCGAATCGTTCTGATCCGTGGGTCATGATCTCTTTTAGCTGTTCGCGAGTACGTTCGAAGGCGGTGTGCAGGCGATCGAGTGCATCCGTTCGCGATTCATTTTCCAGTAGGCGCTCGGGCTCCAATACGTGCGCGTCCTCATCGAACCGCAGGGCGAGTCCGTAGGCGCGACCACGGGAAAGCGAGGTACCTTGAACTGTGTATGAGCTGTCTTTCGGTGCCACTTCGAGTGGAATGCTAAGCGCGCGTCGTACGCTGGTCAAGCTGATCGTGACGGGAAGAGTGCGGCAGAATGGACTTGCCCTCCGGTCGCCGGCATCGTGCCGGCTCCCCTCGGGCCGCCTGCGGGGCTAACGCGACATCGTGTCGCGTTGCGTTCCCTGACGGTCGCGCCGCCCCTCCGGTTCAACTCCACTCTGCTTAAGGTAGTGCTGCGTAGTCGTTAGTTGGTCGCAACGGTGGTTATCTATCCCGAAACCGTAGATTACTGCGGCAGATTGGACTTGAACCAACACGGGCCATCGGCCCACTAGCCCCTCAAGCTATATTCCGCATTTACCGACGTTAGCCGCCGTTTGTATTTGTTGGAAGTAAGTATAGGCTATACCGTGATATACGTCAATTCCCTTGGTATACCGTTGTGAGCGTTAGCCGATTTATGCCGACTAATTCGCCGACTGATTTATAACTCGTCGGCAGGATACCGTTGTAGGCGCTTGACTTTCGTTGCATTTATTTGGTATTCGTAGTGAGACTACAGCGGCCGGGGATACCGCGACCGCACGTGAGCGCACTTACCGGGGCATTGCGAACCGGCGAGGGCGGCAGCGTGTTGCAAACGGGCTACCGGGCCGGAGCGAGCGAGCTACCGTGTGTTCTCGTTTGCCGTAGGCACTTCCGGGGTGTAGGACCTGAGAGGGCTTTCTGAGAATCGCGCATACGCGCATTATCAGGGAGGGCCTTATGGTCCCTACCGAATCCATTTCAAGTATTCGTTACCTCACCGTTCGCGAAGCCGCCGACATGCTACGCATGAGCAGGTGGAGCTTATACAAACGAATCGAACGTCGTGAGATACCGCATTTCCGAGTAGGACAAAAGGTACTGTTCGATCCGCGCCAGCTCGAAAGTTGGCTCGCCGACCGCGCCG
>PUOG01000215.1 GCA_003552745.1 Spirochaetaceae bacterium | reverse complement strand
TCGGCATGCGGCGCCCGGTGGTGCTGCACCGTCCGCATATCCATCTGCTGATCCTGGTAGGGAAAGTAGAGCCCGTTCAGCCGAACCAGCGAACCGGGACCGTCGAGCGTACAGTCGAATCTCGACTTTGCAAGCATCCCACCAAAGTTACAGACGTAGTGCTGAAAGCTACCGTCACGCTGCAGGCTTCCTGCTCCGAAACTGAAAACCGACGAGTCGATATTCAGGTTCTGGATACTCATGAACCGCACGTCGGCAGCAGCATCGATATAGCAGTCAGTACCTTCGTTGTAAAGCACCTCACCTTCGCCAGGATCGCCTATTGTCTGCACGATCATAGCGCTCGACTCCTGCTCTGCGAAGAGCACCACATGTGGAACGGAGAGACGACCCTCACCGTTCTCCTGAAGATCGATATAGATCGGCTCTTCGAGTACCACTCCCTTCGGCAGATAGATGAACACTCCGTGCGTTATCGTCGAGTAGTGCCACGTCTGGATTCGGTTATCCGCACGTGCAAGCCCTTCGCGCATGAGCGGTCCCGCTTTTTTCTCAACAAGCTCAGCGAGCGCGTCCCCCGCGCGACCATCTGCCGCTTCAATCAGACTCGTCGCTACGACCCCTTTTTCTGCCGCTGTCGGGTCAATCACGGCGCCGGAACAATGACTTCCGGTAAAGCGCACGAGTGCGGCAGCATCTTCGGGCAGATCGATGCCGTCCAGTTCACCGCTTTCCGAGCTGAACGAGTACTCGTCGAAGTCGTAGCTCGAAATATCGGTTCGTCGCCACTCTTCAACTTCGGTGGTTGGCCACGGATCCGCAACGAAGCGATTCATTGCCTCTCGGCGAATATCGCGCAACCATTCAGGTTCGCTGCGATCGCGGATATAGTCTTCTATCGCTCCGGTACCCTCGTACCGTTTTATATCTGCAGTACTCAAGCGAGGCTCTCCTCTTCGATTCTCTAGTTCTATGCTGAGTCAGCCGACGGAGCCTTCCATTTCAAGCTCGATAAGTCGATTGAGCTCAATGGCGTACTCCATCGGCAGCTGCTTTACGAGTGGATCCAGGAAGCCGTTGACGATCATGGTGCTCGCCTCTTCTTCATCCATACCTCTACTCGTGAGATAGAAAAGCTGTTCCTCGGATATCTTCGAAACACGAGCCTCATGCTCGATGGAGACGTCGTCGCTTTTGATGTCCATGTACGGAAAGGTGTTGCTCTTCGACTGCGGATCGAGAATCAACGCGTCGCACTCGACATGGCTTTTTATACCGTGGAGCCCCGGCTCGACCTTGATCTGGCCGCGATAACTGGCGGTGCCACCATCCTTACTGATCGACTTCGATGTAATTACCGAGCTCGTATTGCTGGCATTGTGTACACACTTGCCACCGGTATCCTGTTCCTGTCCCTTCCCACCGAATGCGATCGACAGGATTTCGCCGTGCGCACCCTCGTCCATCAGCCAGACCGAAGGGTACTTCATCGTCCGCTTGCTTCCGAGGTTGCCGTCGACCCATTCGATCGTGCCGTTCCGATACGCCGCCCCACGCTTTGTGACGAGGTTATAAACATCACTCGACCAATTCTGAATAGTCGAATAACGAACCCGCGCCCCTTCGAGGGCGATTATCTCGACAACCGCCGAATGCAGGCTGTCGGAGGCATAGACCGGAGCGGTACACCCTTCGACGTAGTGAACGAAGCTCCCCTCATCGGCGATAATCAACGTCCGCTCGAATTGTCCGAAACTCTCCGAGTTAATGCGGAAGTACGCCTGCAACGGAACGTCCACTTTCACACCGGGCGGGATATAGACGAAGCTCCCGCCACTCCAGACCGCGCTATTGAGTGCCGCGAACTTGTTGTCGCTGTACGGGATCACGGTTCCGAAGTACTTCTTGACCAGTTCAGGATAGTGCTCAACCGCATGTTCCGGTGAGCTGAAGATTACACCCTGGTCCTCGAGTTCCTTGCGGGTGTTGTGGTACACCATTTCGGAGTCGTACTGTGCGCCGACGCCGGCGAGATATTTCTGCTCTGCCTCCGGAATACCGAGCCGGTTATAAGTCTCCTTTACCGTTTCCGGCACGTCGTCCCAGTTATTGAAGCTTCGATCCGACGAGGTAGCGTAGTAGACGATTTCGTCGAAATTGATGTCGGAGAGGTCCGCTCCCCAGTTCGGCATCGGCTTCGACCGGAATGCCTTGAGACTCTGCAGGCGGAACTCGGTCATCCAGTCAGGTTCGTTCTTGTAGCGACTGATATCACGCACTACCTGCTCGCTGAGTCCCTTTCGCGTCTTGTAGACGCTCATGTCCGGGTATGCGAAGCCGTACTGATAGTCTCCGAGTGCTACTGCCTGATTCTCACTACTCATTGTCGCCCTCCTCGGCAATACCGTATTTGCTTCGTACCCACTCGTACCCGTTGGCCTCCAACGATTCGACCAGTTCATGTCCGCCGGACGAAACTATTTTGCCTTCGTACATAATGTGTACGAAATCGGGCCGAATGTGGTCGAGAATGCGCTGATAGTGCGTAATAATCAGCGAACCGAAATCGGGTCCTCGCATTCGGTTCACCCCATCAGACACGATTTTTAACGCGTCGATATCGAGTCCACTGTCGGTCTCGTCGAGAATCGCGAAACCGGGCTTGAGCATGAGCATCTGCAGGACTTCCATCCGCTTCTTCTCACCGCCGGAGAACCCTTCATTGAGATAGCGATTTATGAAGTTCCGATCCATCTTCATAAAGTCGAGCATCTCGCGGAGTTCCTTAATGAAGGTAGTAGCGTTGAGATTCTCTTCGCCGAAGCGGATCTCGGCTGCGCGCTTCAGAAACCTGCCCACCGTTACGCCGGGAATCTCCACCGGATACTGAAACGCCATAAACAGCCCTAAACGCGCCCGCTCATGCGTCTCCAACTCCAGGATGTTCGTCCCGTCAACGATAATTTCGCCACCGGTCACCTCATAGAGCGGGTGGCCGAAAATGACGTTGCTGAGTGTGCTCTTGCCACTGCCGTTCGGCCCCATAAGGGCGTGAATCTCTCCCGACTGCATCTTGAGATCCACACCGTTCAGGATCGGGGTGTCCTCGATCTGTGCCTTTAATCCTCTAATTTCGATCTTCATTTCTTGTACCTTTCCTTACCCCAGAAGTGTCATGTCCGAGAAATTGTTCCGATCTACGTTTTCCCGGCTACTCTATATCGGAAAGCCGAGTTCGAGCCGCGCCTCTTCGCTCATGAAATCGAGGCTCCACGGCGGGTTCCAGACGAGGTTACAGACGACGTTGTCCATTCCGGTCGCCTGTTGAACCGCGGTCGTCATGTCCCGCTCGATTACATCCGCCAGCGGACACCCGGGTGAGGTCAACGTATAGTCGATCTCGATCTTGTCCTCTCCCGGTTCGACCCGGTAGACGAGACCGACATCAACGATATTCAGGCCTATCTCCGGATCGATCACGCCTTTGAGCGCGTCAAGCACTTCACCTTTCGAATGCACTACAGACTCCTCCCGAACCGTAGTTCAAGCGCACGATTCGATGATGCCACGGAAAGTTTTTTTCCACTGCCAATGTAACAAGCTACACCCCGCTTTGACAAGAGGGCCTCCCGTTATCGGCACCGATTCTCTCCTGCGGTGGCTGCAGATCGATGACGGCGCCGCACGCCGGTCCGTTGACGCGAACCGGGGCAACCCGTAGCTTCTACCGGAAATGAACAGCCTGATCGTCCTGTGCAATCCGGAACCACAAAGCCTCAACGCCGCGGCGGCAGCATCGATCGCTGAAGAGTTTCGCTCATCGGGCCATAGAGCGCGATTGCTCGATCTCTATCGGATCGAGTTTTCACCGGTTCTGACGGCTGACGAACTCAGTCGTCGCTTCAGTTTTGATGAAATTGTACAGGAGCACGCGAACTTCGTCACCACCGCCGACTCGCTTGTCTTCGTCCATCCGGACTGGTGGGGTACGATGCCCGCCCTGTTGAAGGGGTGGATCGACCGAGTCTTTCGACCCGGAGTGGCATACGAGTATGAAGGTCCTGAATTCGTGACGAAGACCAGGATTCCCCTGATGAGCGGAAAGTCTGCGAGCGTTTGCATTACGAGCGATCAACTGGTACCGCCCGACGGACACCCGATCGAACAGATATGGAAGAAACACATCCTCGCTTTCTGTGGAATCGCGGAACCGGTCTGTCATATACTGGGCGATGTTCGAAACACGAAGTACCACCAACGCCGACGCTGGATAAGGGAAGTCTCCCGCGAGTGCGTGGCGACGGCTGAGCAAACAGAGTAATCAGATAGTGATGAGGAGCGAACTATGGACTTATTCGTTATCCGGCACGCGAAGGCGAAGTCGGCCGTCGATGATCAGGCTGATATTGACCGAGAATTGACCGGCTCCGGAAAGAAGGCCGCCCGAAGCCTCGCATCGAAGCTCCGCGAGCTTTCCGCGGTTCCGTCGTTGATTCTCTGCTCCCCCGCCGTGCGGGCCCGCCAGACGTGCGGGATTCTCACAATGGCGCCTGACTATCTCGGCCACCTAACGTACTGTCCCGAGCTCTTCAATGCCGACGGCAACGACTACTTCTCTATTCTGGCTCAATACGGAGGGAGTGCCGATCCGCTCGCGATAGTCGCCCACAATCCCGCAATCGAAGAGTTCGTCGAATCGCTGACCGGGAACAGCCATCGGATAAGGACCGCCAACGCGGCGATACTCGAGTGCGACTGTTCGCGCTGGGATCAGCTGAAAGAGAACGCAGTGCGCTTACGGCATGTAGTCGAGCCGTAGTCGGTATACGGCCTCCTCGCCGATATGCTCTCCCGTCGGTGTAAAGCCGAGATTAAGAAAGAGCCGTGCTGCATGCTCATTCCGTTGGGGAAAGCTGAGATAGAGCGCCGGACAGCTGAAGCGGGTTCGAAGCCGTTCGATCAGTTGCTCCATCGCTTGTCTCGCATAGCCTTTTCCCTGATACCGATGGTCAACCATCAGCCTGAGCAGCCAGTATCGCCCATCCTCATCATCGAGGCCGAACATCAGAAAGCCGACCATAGTATCGTCGTCGTAGATCGCCAGCGGAGTCACCTCATGGTCGACCTGCGCCTGAGCCAGCGAGTAGACATTCGATGCAACCAGTCCGGCCTGGTCTTCACGAACCCGTAAGTTGATGCATTCGTCGAAGTTTTCGTGAGTCAGATCTCTCAGGCTTACCGACATAGTTCAGCGATCTTATCGCAGGCCGGAGTTCGCAGGCAAGCGCATCGCTAGAACGGATCACCGGAACGCGGATCGTTCGTCCGAATTGTATAGTCTACGGTGTGCACGACACGCGGAATCGATTATGCTTTGAGGCACAGTTACTTTGTTAAGACGCAAACGATTTATAAGACGCACTATAAGACACAGCCGACGATTTCAAGAGATCATCGGCATCCTCGTTCGATATGGCTTTGCCGACTGGCTGTCGGCGTTGAAAGTGGACCGGCGCTTTCGGTTTGTCCGGCGACTGCTCTCCAGCCGAAGCGTCGAGATGCCGGTCGGTGCATCGCGCTGGCAGCTGATTCGCATGGCGTTCGAGGAACTCGGACCCACCTTCATCAAATTTGGTCAGCTGCTCAGTAATCGCAGCGACATGCTGCCGGCGGAGCTTCTTTCCGAGCTGGAGCAGTTGCAGGACCATGTTCCACCGTTTCCCTTCGAGGAAGTGCGTCGGACCATAACGAGGGACCTCGGACAGCCGTTAGAGGAGCTCTTCTCCACATTCGAGGAAAGTCCGGTCGCCAGTGCCAGCGTGGCTCAGGTTCATCAGGCCCGATTACGGAACGGTAAGAACGTCGCAGTCAAGGTTCAGCGTCCCCGATTGCGGGAGATCGTCGAAGTCGACCTCGACATAATCGCCGGCTTTGCCCGGCTTATCGAAACGTATGTACCGTCATGGCGCTTCTTCAACCCGAGCGGTTTCGTTGAAGAGTTTCGCGAGCGACTGAATGGTGAGCTCGATTTCAATCAGGAAGCCCGCAATATCCGACGCTTTGCGGCGATCTTTCGGAACAACCGGAACGTACGCGTTCCGGAAATCTACTCTGAGCTTTGCAGCCGTCGTGTAATCACCATGGAATACATCAGCGGAACCAGGATGAGTGAGGTATTGCGCGACCGCTCGCAGCGTTTCGATCGAAAAGCACTCGCGCGACGCGCCGGTGAGCTCATGCTTGAACAGGTCTATCTGCACGGCTTTTTCCACGGAGATCCCCACCCCGGCAATCTCATGGTCCTACCTGACGGTGTTATCTGCTTCCTCGATTTCGGAATGATGGGCGCGCTCCGTCCACGCGAACGCGAGGCGCTCACCGAATCGATCCTCGGTCTTGTCGATCGCGATCCCGTCCGGGTTACCGACGCTGTGCTCGTTCTCACCGAAGAGGCGGGTCCGGTGAACCGCGAGCGATTGGAGGACGCGGTTTTCGATCTTATCGATCAGTATGCCGACGCTACCCTCGGCGATCTCGATATGGGCAACCTCTTTCAGGAGCTCGTTCAGGTTGCACTCGACCATAACCTCCGCATGCCCACCCGCATGCTCGTTATGATCAAGGCGACGGTCATCGTGGAAGGCGTCGGTTATAATCTCGATCCCGACTTTCAGCTTCTGGCAATGCTACAGAAGTTCACCACCAAGATCATTCGGGACCGGTTCCATCCGAGACGTCTCGGAAAGGATGCGGCAGCCGGATCGATCGATCTACTCGAACTGCTGCGCAGCCTGCCCCGCGACGGACGAGAGCTCATTTCTCAATTGAAAGGTGGTGAGCTGTCGCTGAACATGCACCTCTTCGGTACCGAACCGCTTCGCAAGACGCTCGATAATGTGAGCAATCGAATCGTTTTCGGATTCGTTCTCGCCGGACTCATGATCGCCTCCGCACTAATAGTGCACGCAGGGCTGCCCCCGCTCTGGAACAACATTCCGATCCTCGGCCTGTCCGGATTCGTCATCACCGGTGTACTCGGCCTCGGATTTCTTCTAAGAATTGTCGCACGCGTGTTCCGGGGACCCGATCACTGACCGCTGAGCAAAAAAAAGTGTCTCGAAGATTTCGGATGAGATCGTGGTCGTTCAGATCAGCGCGGAAAAACAGACGCACCTTGTGTCGAATCTGTCAGTTATCACCTCTCCGGTTTCTACGAGGCGTGCTATTCGACCAGCTTTCGCACGACACCGAGCAGCTTATCCGCATCGAAAGGCTTGACAATCCAACCGGTCGCTCCTGCCTGTTTTCCTTCGGTCATTTTGGAATCTTGACTCTCTGTGGTCAGGACGACGATCGGGGTAAATCGGTGTGCGCTATGCGCGCGTACACGGCGAACCAGCTCGATCCCGTCCATGTTCGGCATGTTCACGTCGGTCATAATGAGATCGAACGGACCGTCATCAAGCCGCTGCTCGCCCACCTTCCCATCCTCAGCTTCCGTGATCTCATAACCGGCCTGCGACAAGATGTAGCTTACGCTTTGCCGAACAGCCGCTGAGTCATCCACAACCAGTACTTTCTTCGCCATAACAGAACCGCCCTCCAGTCGGTCTTTCGATGCAGACTCCCTCGCTACTCCGTGAAACGGGTTCTTAGAAGCGCCTTCAGAAACTCGTAGATTCGTTCAACAGACGGCAGGTTGAGCCGTTCATCCGGTGAGTGTGGGTTCTGAATCGTCGGCCCAATACTTATCATATCCATCGTCTCAAACTTGCTTCCGATCACACCACACTCCAGTCCGGCGTGAATCGCTTCCACTTCAGGCTCAGCCCCGAATGTCTCACGATAAACCGTTCGGCACTTTTTCAACAGCGGACTCTCGAGATTCGGCTGCCATCCGGGATAGCGGTTCTCTACGGCGACCCTTGCCCCTGCAAGATGAGCAATCGCCGAGATGCGTTCGATGAGCCCGTCAATACACGCGTCGTTGCTGCTGCGGACACTCACTCCGATCTCGAGTTTTCCCTTGCGAAGGGAACATGTGGCGAGGTTATTGCTGGTTTCCACGAGACCCGCGATGTCGGGGCTCATCATTGCTACTCCGTGCGGAAGGGCACACAACATATCGATCAATCGACGTGTGTCTTTCGGCGACAAGCCTTTCCGCTTGGCCTTGGGCTCCGGTTCGATCGTTACGATCGCGTTCTCTTCGCACTCCCCGTATTCGCGTCGGAGCGCTTCGTTGAGCTCTCTTCCTATCTCCTCGAGGTTCTTCGCTCGCGTCCATAGAACCGCATGCGCGTCGCGGGGAATGGCGTTATGGGCTCTGCCGCCGTCCAATGATACGAGAAACACCGAGTCGCGTCGAACGATTCTTGAAAGCGCTCTGCCGAGCAAGAGGTTCGCGTTCGCTCGCTTTTCACGGATGTCGACGCCGGAGTGACCTCCCCGCAATCCGGAAACTGTCACTCTCCATGCATCAGATCCCTTGGCCCGTGGCTCGCGGCTGCGCTTCCAGCGAATGCGGACGTCAGCACCGCCGGCGCAGCCGACGGTGAGCACACCTTCCTCCTCGCTGTCGATGTTCACCAGGGTGCGCCCCAATAACAGGGATGGATTCAGCCGGAGTGCTCCGGTAAGACCGGTCTCCTCGTCCACAGTGAACAGCAACTCCAGCGGTGGGTGCGAGACCGACGAGTCGGTGGCGAGTGCAAGCGCGAGGGCAATCGCGATCCCGTTATCTGCTCCAAGCGTGGTACCCTCGGCCGTTAGCCATTCGCCTTCCACCACCGGAGTGATACCCTCTTTTTCGAAGTCGTGTTCTACATCGGGCTTCTTCTCACATACCATATCCTGGTGCCCCTGGAGAATAACCGGAGGCTCATCCTGTCTTCCCTTGGTTCCCGGAACGCGGATTACGATGTTCCCCGCGTCATCCGAGCGGCTGACCCACGAATGCTCTTCGGCGAGCTGACGCAACCAAGCCCCGACACGCTCTTCCTTCTTCGATGGACGGGGGATCGCCGATAGTTCCTTGAACCGCTCGAGCACCACATCCGTTTCAGTCTTATATGCCATCTTTTTCCTCACAATCGAACGAGCACATAATCAAGTGCCGGTATTTCCAGCGGAGCTCCGCACTTGATCTTCGCTCCGGAGACTCCGGGCTCGGTAATGAGCTCGGCATCTGTACACTCTTCCGAATCAACTACACGGGATAGCGTCACGGCCATCGGAGAGTCGGTTACATTGCAGACGACGTGCATGGACGTGGCGCCGGCGTGTCTTCGAATCACCATTATCCCCGGATTCGCCACCGTATGGAAATGCGTGTCCTCCGCGTCGAACTCACTCTCGCTCTTGCGAAATGCGATGATCCGCGCAAGCCCGTCGCTGATGCGTTTTCGCACCTCCGAGGGAGTTCTGTCATCGGAAATCGCAGTCTCGAAACAGGGCCGATGCACCCAACGTGAATCGTCGGCGGTTTTCGGGTTTTCGGTATATGAGTAGTCGTTCAACTGTCCGTACTCATCTCCGAGGTAGAGGACAGGCACCCCGCGAGCGAACATGATAAAAGCGTGCAACAGCAGCATTCGGCGAATCGCGTTCTCGAGCAACCCTGGATCGTCGCGCTCGAGCGCTTGCTCGATTCCGCTCAGACTTGCCGCAGTGCCGCAGACCCGGCAATCTCCGGTTGTCGGATTCAGCTGGAACGGAACGCCACGCGCGAAGGTTCCCGGAAAGACGCCGGAGTAGAAACGATTGAGAAAGTTCCTATGTGCGAACGGATCGACGCCGATTTCGCGGGCGTCGTCGTCGGAGAACGTCCACCCGATGTCGTCGTGGCAGCGAATGTAGTTGACCCATGCACACGAAACCGGGAGTGAGTATCGGTGCTCGAGACTTCGAACCAGCAACGACACGTCCCGCGTTGCAACCGCCTCCCACGACAACGCCATCAAGAGGGGATTGTATGACATTCGGCACTCCCGCTCTTCGATGTATCGCAATACATCATCCGGATGTACGATTGCCTCACTCTTGAACTCGACCGACGGCGCCACAATCTCGATCGCGACCCGGAACAGACGAACGAGAGTGTGAACCTTCGGGAGATTCTCGCACGATGTGCCGAGCTCCTTCCAGGTGAAGGCGAGCGCATCAAGGCGCAACACATCCACACCCCGATTTGCGAGGTAAAGCATCTCACCCACCATGTCTTCGAGTACCTTGGGATTGCCGTAATTCAGGTCCCACTGATAGCGGTGAAAGGTACTCCAGACCCACCCATGGATTTCCGAGCAATACACGAAACTACCGCGTTTCTCTTCCGGGAAGATCTCCCGTAGAGTCGCCTCGTAGCGATCCGGCAACCTGCGGTTCGGAAAGATGTAGTAGTGATTGAGATATCGCGGGTCCTTACGCTTGGCAGAACGGGCCCACTCATGTTCGTCAGATGTATGATTGAAAACGAAATCGAGCGCGAGTCGCATTCCGCGCTCATGCATCGAATGTGAAAGACGTTCGAGATCATCCATTGTGCCGAGATCGTCACGAATCTCGCGATAGCTCGAAACAGCATACCCGCCATCGTTGCGACCGTTCGGGCACTTGAACGGCGGCATCACGTGCAGGTAGTTGATACCGACGCTCTCGAGATAGTCGAGCTTGTGTTCGAGTGACCGCAGATCGCCCGCGAAGCGGTCGATGTAGCACATCGCGCCGATGGTTGTTCGCCGTTGAAACCACGGGAGTCCGTCTCTCTGATTTCTCTCGAAGAGATCTCGCGCATCCCTCTCTCTCAGATCGGAATTACGCACTTCCCACGCCTCGGCGAGTGTGCCTATGAGCTCTTCAAGGAAACGGTAACAGTCGGGTCGATCGCCGTACAACTCCAGATAGAGCGAATGAAGATCGGAATAGTGCTCCCCCAGCCGCTCTACGAACCTGATTTCCCTCTGAACGTTATACCTACGCTTGTTTGACCGATTCAGAACCACTTCCAATCCGATAACTCTCTTTCAGGAATAACATTATTCGATTGACGACCTCTCTATCTGTAGGT
>PUOG01000370.1 GCA_003552745.1 Spirochaetaceae bacterium | reverse complement strand
GATGAAAGCGCGGGAAGATCATCGTCTCTTTGTTTCCCTTGCTCTCGAGGTGCACGAACTTCGCGATAATGTGCAGCCATTCATCGCGGTCGAACACCCGCTCCCACAAGTACGCCGTCTTATAGCCGTCCGGATTCGGCGGATTTCCCGCCCCCTCGTTGTGCCCCTGATTAAACGGCAGAAAGCGCGTGTCCTTACCCGCAAGCCGCGTGGTCATGTACACCTCTTCGGTGCTCACCGCAAAGTGCACAATCGCGCCCGACTTGAACTGCAGAAGCGGCTCCGCCGCGCGCGTGGTCGGATCCTTCGGCGGCCGGTCAAAGCGGTACTGCCGGATCGCATCGTGAACCGTCTGCGTAAACTGCGTCTTCAGCTCCACCGTCGCAACCGGCACTCCATTTACAAGGAGAAGGAGGTCGATGCTTTCCCCCTGCCGATTGGGCGAGTAATGAACCTGGCGCACCACCCGACAGCGGATCGCCTCGTACCGGGAAACGGCATCCGGATTATTCCGCGAGGAAGGCATCGGCATACTCATCGCAATCCGCGTCGCGCCAAGCCCCGCAATCTTGAACCCGTGCCGCAGCACCGAAAGCGTCCCGTGCTTCGACCGCTCGCGCACAAGCTGCTTCAGAAACAGCCCCTCCGGATCGCCCGAGTTCTGCACGCAGAACTTCTCCCACTCCTTCGGATACGCCTCGCGCACCCACGCGATCGCATCCTCCGGATAGAGCGCCAGCTGTGCGTCGTACTTCGCCGCATCGCCGCCGAGCCACCCGTGCGACGTCAGGTGCTCGAACACATCGTCTTCGAAGTACTTCTCCGTGTGCACCGAACTCATAGGCTATTCCTTCAGCCGGCCTCCGCCGCCTCGGTTTGCCGCATTGCCTCATCCACGCCGGGAACCTTTACCTTCCCCGTAACCGCCGCCGAAATAAGCGCGCTGCGATGCTCTTTCATCAGGTCGATGGTTTCCTCGGCTTCCGTAATCAGCGCATCGATCCGCGCGGTTTCGCGGTCGAGGTAGTCGGAGATTTGTTTTTGTTCGGGGAGGGGTGGGAGGGGGACGGGCATTCGCAAGACGGATTCCTGAGTCAGATTTCGCATTGAACTACTGGTTCCCGTGGCCAATATGGAGTATTCCTTCTTAACGGGTCGTGACGATAGCAATCGCCAATAAAATTTGGATATTGCGGCTTCTCGTATCAGCTGAATCTGCCACATTCGATCCGGAAGAAAGAGTCGCGAATATGTTTTTGGAACGTATCCTACAGAGCCAACTAGATCTGGTGTGTTCATGCGAGTGATAATAAGTGCTTCTTCCATTACACAACATTTTACTCGATCCAAGTCAGCGTCCCAAACCTTCTTGTTCTCCGATGGCCGAAACACATCACCAAAAACGCAACTAGTCTTCAATACACCGATCTCGTTTGGCCCCGCGGGGGTATCGGTAGCATTGACACTTACGCCGAACGATAGGTCCGCTACGAGATGCTTTAGAGGCGTCACTGCCCAATGCTCCGGCACTTCACCCAGCCACTCAATGCCGGAGTCCTTCATGGGTATATCCGGATTGAGCCCCTTCGTAACGCAGTGCGAAATAAGCGCCTGCCGCTTTTCCTTCAGCAGCTCGATCAGCTCCTGCTGTTCCGAAATCAGCGTATCGATGCGGCTGGTTTCAGCATCGAGATACGCGGCAATGGCTTTTTGTTCGGGGAGCGGTGGTACTGGCAACTCAGTATTTTCGATCGAATACTTACCGAGTCCGAATCGGGTCAATCCACGAGCCTCTTGAGCGAACCATTCTCTTGCTGGATCAGAAGCGAAGAAATGAAATAGGAATAAGCCGAAAGTCGTAGCACGGGAGCGGAGAATCGCCAGATGGTATCCACACACCAAGCCCCTAACATTGGCATTAACGTAAGTCGGAACACCGATGTCATGAGGATCTTCCGAATCCTTCGTAATTACCACGTCACCGTTAGTAAGCGATAATCGCTCGATCTGATCCGAACTCGCTGTGGCACGCATAAAGCAAAGTTTGCCATCGATTCGGTCATTGTAGTAAACGTCGGTGTAGTTGCAGAGTTTTACTTCCTGCTCTCCGTCCACGGTCTTCTTGTCAACATTGCTGAGTTCTAATTCGGCGACGAACTTCAACCGCTTCACTTCCCAATGCTCCGGCACTTGTCCCAACCACTCAACGCCGGAGTCCTTGTAACTGTCATACGGTTTCAAGTGTCGACTCATACCTGGCTGATCTCGCTGAGCATCGACTGGATTTTCGCGACCTTTGCCTGCAGGTCCGCATCGATCTCCTCGAGCGGGCGCGGCGGCTCGTACTTGTAGAAGTATCGCGTGAAGGGGATCTCGTAGCCGATCTTATCCTTTGACCGGTCCATCCACGCGTCCGGGACGTGCGGCAGCACCTGCTCGGCGAAGTAGCTATCAACATCAACCTTAAGAGGAATATTCTCTGTGTCCTTGAGCTTCGGGTCGGGTTTGGGGTTCCCCTTTTTGTCGAGGTTGATGTTGCCCGATTCGTCGCGAAGCGGGCGGTTGACCGTGACGGTAGTGTAGCCGAAGTCGTCGGTGTCGAGAATGCGAACGCGCTCGTCCTCTTCGAAGGCGCCATGAAGTTTCACGATCTGGTCAATGTCGTCGGCGCCCAGCTGCTTGCGCTTGGAGCCGAGGCTCTTTTTCATTTTCTTCCACAGGTCGGCGGCGTTAATCAGTTGCACTTTGCCCGCGCGGCGCGCTTCCTTCTTGTTGGAAAGGATCCAGACGTAAGTTGATATTCCGGTGTTGAAAAACATATCGGTCGGCAGTGCGACGATCGCCTCCACGAGGTCATTTTCCAGGAGATAGCGGCGGATCTCGCTCTCGCCGCTTCCTGCCGCGCCGGTAAAAAGCGGACTCCCGTTCAGCACTATGCCGATGCGCGAACCGCCTTCCTCGAGCGCGCGCATGTGGCTTGCAAGGTGCATGAGAAACAGCAGCGAACCATCCGACTTGCGCGGAAGGCCGGGCCCGAAGCGACCGGCAAAGCCGTCGTTCTTATGCTCGTCGCGAACCGCCTTCTCGTCCTTGCTCCAGTCCACACCGAACGGGGGATTAGCGAGCATATAGTCGAAGCGCTTGCTTCGGTGCCCCGGATTCGAAAGCGTATTCCCGAACACGATGTTCTCGATCTCATGATCGGTAATGAGCATATCCGCCATACAGATCGCATAGCTTTCAGCGTTTACTTCCTGGCCGTAGAGCGCGAGCTGCGCGTTGGGATTATGCGTGCTGATGTATTCATCCGCGATCGAAAGCATGCCGCCTGTTCCTGCGCACGGATCGTAGAGGGTGCGCACCGTGCCCTCGCCACGCAGGACCAGGTCATCATCATGAAAGAGCAGGTGCACCATAAGCCGGATGACTTCGCGCGGAGTGAAATGGTGTCCGGCCGTTTCGTTGGAAAGCTCGGCGAAGCGGCGGATAAGCTCCTCGAAAATACTACCCATGTCGGTGTTGGAAACGCGCTTGGGCGAAAGGTCCACCGCGGTGAAACGCTGAAGGACAAGATAAAGAAGATTCGAAGCATCCAGCCTTGCGATCTGATTGTGGAAGTCGTACTTCTCGAAGACATCCCGCGCGGCGGGGCTGAAGCCATTCAGATAATCGAGCAGATTCGCCTGCAAATGATCGGCATCGCCTAAGAGCTTCTCGAAGGTGAATCGGCTCGTGTTGTAAACCATGAAGCCCGCCGCCTCTTTAAGCATGTGGTCGCGCATGGCATCGGGAAGGTCCTGTTTCGCTGTTTCGAGGACCTTGTCCTTGGTCGGCTCGAGCACCTGATCGAGTCGCCGCAGCAGCGTGAAGGGAAGGATCACCTTGCCGTATTCCGATTGCTTGTAGTCGTTCCGAAGCAACTCGGCGATGGACCAGATGAAGCTTGAGAGATTGGTGTCAGGCACCGGAAGGACCTCCAGTTCCGTGTTGTGGAATATCACTCGTGGATGAAAGTGCGTCCGTCGAGTCGTCCGATAGTATCGCACAGCTGCCGGCAGTCGTGAAGGAAAAGCATACACGCCGATCACCTTAGGTATAGCAGGAGAGTCTTTACGCTCGAGACTCTCCGGTCATGAACCAAGATGGCGATTGGCTATGGGTGAATAGCTCGCCCGACGTTATCATCCCCCACACGGTGGCGTTCAGCCTCACGATTCGACTGAGCGGGAGCTGGCGTGTTGCCTGTTGAGTATCCTTTCCCAGCGCTCATCCCAGACTCTATCGTCATATGATAAGCCCCGCCATTCCCGTACTACACGATATGATCCATTGCAGTGGAGGTAAAGGTTAATCCGTTTGAACGTCTTTCCGTGGTAACTGACGCACCTTCCATCGACAGTCTGTCTCCAAAACGCGTTTGCATAGCCTGCAAGCTGGAGTCCATGCCATTCAGCGGGGTGTCCGGTCTTGAGATCGGCGATCGCTTCGACTCCGTCTAAGAGACCTCGCAGGTCCAGCCGCCCGGCATATCGTGGGTGGTACACGACTTCCTCACATCCAAGTGTCTGCCACCGTTGTTCCTGGCGAAAGCGCATCCAGGCCGCGACAAAGCCGACGCTAGTGGTATTGATCATACGGGTCGCGGCACGATCGTTCGATTCGATGCAGCGGATCGCCTCGTGGACCTCGGTTCCCCTTGCTGAAGCCGACGGCGAGTAGCGAGAGTGCTGGAGTGCCAGTGCCCTGCTTATGATCTGTGTCACCGACGGAACGCGAACACCGTCGACGAAATAGAGGTGGGTTGCCGGCATGAAGGAGACCGTAGGAATGCGGTCGACGTACGGCGTGTGCTGAATACCCACACCCTTACCCGGCAAATGCCTGATCGGTCGGAAACTGAATTACGGTTGCGAACGCCTCGGTCATTGCACTCGACACTCCCTCAAAGTGCTTCTCCTGCGCGTGCTTCGCGTAATGGTTGGCCATGTCGGCCGATCGGTGTCCGGTCGCAAGCTGTACGCTCCGGATATCGACGCGATCGGCCATATTTGTCGCGTAGAAGTGCCGCCAGCTGTGAAATGAGATGCCGCGCTCGAGCCAGCGTTTTCGACTCTCCTCGCGTTTCTCCTTGTTTTTCCGATCCTTCGCGGGAAGGCTCATGTCCACGAGTGCTCGCATAAGGCCTTTACGAAGTATCTCTCGGTCACATGGGCGATCAGTTTCATTGTGATAGAAGATGAACCCGTCGGATCCGTGCGGGTTCTTATCCGAAAGGGAGAGCAATGCCTTTCGTACCGCCGGCAGGAGTGGAACCTCCCGAGTCTCTCCGTTCTTCGGGCTCTTGAGCCCGTCGGCGAAACTCCATGAATGGTGCACGTATAGCCGGTCCTCTCCGACATCGTCCCGCCGCAAAGCTACCACCTCCCCGGATCGAAGTCCGCAGGTCATCGCGACCAGGCTTCCAACTCGAGCACGCTCGTCCGCCCAATGCATTGCGAACAGACGCTGCGCTTCGTCGATCGTGATGATGCCACGCTCTGCCGCGTTACCGGAGAACTTTCGAAGGTTCTCTGCTGGGTTCGTCTTCAGGATCCCATTGTCGGTCGCCCACACGAGGGCCACTGTACCGGCGCTGAGGATTACATTGCACGTTTTCGCCGCCAGTTTCTTCTCCTTGAGATACAGTTGGAACTCACGCAACCGCTCGCGTGTCAGATCGGCCAGCCGCGCGTCACCAAAGAACGCCTTCCAGTGATGCGGCCGCTTGGTCTGCTCGTAGCAGTGACGACGTCCGATAGAATGCCCGTAGGCGAGTTTCTCACGGACGTACGGCGAGCAGTCGTAGTCCCAGAATCGTTCGAGGAACTGCTGCAGCGGCTCGCTCTCCGGTGTATCCGCGGCAGGGGTGACACCACCGATCAAGCCACGTTCGGTGAGTACCGAGACGATGCGCTCGGCGTCACCGGCGGTGAGCTCGGCCTCACGGATTCGGTGGACGATCGTATCAACGGCGATCGCGTGGCGAGTATCACGGCGGGTTTCCGAGTACGCTTCAGGGATCCCGTTCTTGATCCAGTCGGCTACGACGAGAAGCGCCTCGCTCTCCTCGTCTTTGCCGGTCGACCTCGCAGGTAGAAACGTTCCTGTCTCCGGATTCTTGATCTGGGCGTAGAAATACGGTGAGTTCTGTCGTTTGAACATAGAAAACCGGCGCATTCTCCCTCCCCGATAGGTCCAGTTTTCTGTAACCTATCTGTAAGTTCGTTTGGAGAAGAACGCCGATGTTCCGGTAGTTCTCATAATGCCTTACTCTGTAAGGCTTTGTGATTAGCAGGGGCAGGACTCGAACCTGCGACCTCCGGGTTATGAGCCCGACGAGCTACCAACTGCTCTACCCTGCGTCGTGTATGCAGAAGATAGCGTTGAAGGCGGGCGAGGGTCAACCCCTTACGGCGGCGAAGCTTGGCTCTCCGGGAGGCTTACCACAGCGGCGAAGCTTGGCTCTGCGGGGGACTGATTCCATCGTCGAAGCTCGGCTTGCCCGGGGGGCTTACCCCAGCGACGACGCTAGGCCGGTGCTCCACCCTCGGCAATCGTTGGCTGTCCGAGGTCTCGCCCCGACGGCAGCCCCCGGCTCCCGTGGCGTTCGGTGAGCATTCGGGTGTCGACATCAGTTCGATCTCCACCCATCTTGCCACGCCGGTGCCGGCTCCAATACCCTCGGGAGATCATGTACGGAGCGATAGTGGGTGACATTGCCGGCAGCCGGCACGAGCATGCCGGTACCAAACGGCTCGATTTTCCGTTTCCCGACGAGCGGTCGCACATCACCGACGATTCGGTGCTGACGGCGGCGACCGCCGAGGCTATTCTCTACTCGGGCGACGGCGTCCCGGACTACGGCGCCGCATATCTGTCGTGGGCCCGGCGCTATCCCGGCGCCGGCTACGGCGGCGGCTTCAAGAAGTGGATGCAGGCGGCATCCGGCGCTTCGGTGCCTCCGGCGTACGGCAGCTACGGGAACGGCAGCGCCATGCGAGTCTCGCCGGTGGGGTGGTTGTTCGATTCTGATGATGATGTCCTGCGCGAGGCCGAGAGCAGCGCGGCGGTAACCCATAACCATCGCGAAGGCGTCAAAGGAGCGCAGGCGGTCGCGCTCGCGGTGCTCCGAGCGCGTGAAGGGTTGAACGGCCCCGATCTGGCCGCGGAGATCGCACGGCGGTTCGGGTACGAGCTCGCACCGAGTACCGATGAGTTGCGCCGGGAGTACAGGTTCGATGCAACGTGTAAGGGCACGGTGCCGGCTGCGCTGCTATGCGTGCGCGAGGCGGACGGCTTCGAGCACGGGGTTCGGTTGGCGGTGAGCCTCGGTGGAGATGCGGACACGCTCGCGTGCATCGCAGGAAGCATTCTCGAACCGGTATTCGGGATTCCCGATGAGATTCGTCGCTTCGCGCGGACGAAGATACCGGGTGATATTCGCCGTTTGCTGGACGCATTCGAGCAGGTTGTGCGGGCATGAGATGGAAGAAGCGGCGCTCGATCGCGCTCGAGTACCTGAAATCGATCTATCGCTACAACGAGGAGGCCGGAGCGTTTGCCATCGATGTGCGACTGTCCGACTACTCGCGGGCGTTCAGTCAGTGGGACAGTGCGTGGGCAGAAGTGCGCGAGGTCGACCCGAGCCTCGTGCAGTACCTGAAAGATTGCTCCAACGATATTCCGTTCCGGTCACCGGTGGAGATCGTGTTTGCGGTGAGCGACCCTCGTGATGCGGAGGCCGAGGAGCAGATCGTTCGCGGCGTACGGAACTACTTCCGCTACGAGATCTTCGTCGAGCGAGGGCGCCTGCGCCGTATGTTCAGGCGCAGTGTCACGTATGCCGGCGTGGCTATCCTGTTTCTCGCGTTCGCCTTTGCTGTGGAGCCGGCGCTGCCCGACGGAGTGATTGCCGCGGCGTTCGGCGAGGGAATCTATGTGGGAGGATGGGTCTTTCTCTGGGAGGCGATTTCTCAGCTCATCTTTCAGCGAGCGTCCGCGCGGCGCACGATCGCCGACTACAGGCGATTTTTCGACGCACCGATCCGCTTTGAGTCGGGGTGAAACACCCCGTTGGTGCGCGTCGGGCCGAGACGATCAGCGCGCTGCTACGATGCGCCCGTCTTCGGCCTCTTCGGCGAGGAAATAGGCGAAATCGTAGCCGTCGGCGTCGCGGAGTACGAGGAACGATTGAGGCTGCTCACTGATGGTAAGCAGCTCGCCCGGTGGAACCGCTCCGAGTTCGGTCGGCCTGCCGCTCGGTTCGACGAGCCATAGATAAAATGTCTCGTTACCGGCGTTGACAACCGATATGTCTCGCGCCTGTCCACCGCCCCTGCTGCGCTGGTCCTGAGGGTAACGATCGAGGTTCGGCCCGGCGAGCCGTTCGCCGTCGGAATCGATATCGGGATCGTCGTCGGGCTCGGGCTCGGGTTCAGGCTCGGGTTCAGGATCGGGCTCAGGCTCAGGCTCAGGCTCAGGCGTCGGTTCCGGGGTCGGGTCGGCGGCGACCGGCGGGGTCGCTCCGGCGCCGACGAGAGCTTCGATGATGGCATCGGCGTCGCGGTTGTTGGCCGCCACATCGACCGGCTGGTGACCGCGGTCGTTGGTGCTGTTTACATCGGAGCCGGCGGTCAACAGGGCGCGCACGGTACCGACCGTTCCGTGCTCGGCGGCGTAGTGCAGCGCGGTGTTCGAGTTGCGGTCGCGTGCCCAAATGCTCGCGCCCCCGAGAATCAACTGGCGAACAAGCTGCTCGTCCCCTTCGGTGGCGGCAAGCATGAGCACGGTTACGCCGTTGGCGTCGGCGATATTCGCGTTCGCGCCGGCGGAGATAAGCAGCCGCGCGCTCTCATTGTGCCCGCCGCGAACCGCGAGCATGAGAGGCGCTTCTCCGCGCCGGTTTGTGCGATCGGGGGGCAGGCCGCGGTTCAGGGCGACGCGGACGATCTCGGGCCAGCGAACGCCGGCGGTCAACAGATTCTCCCCGTCGGAGCTGACGATCTCCGCGCTCACGCCGCGGTGAAGCATCTCATAAACGACATCGTCGTTACCGTGTTCGGCGGCGCGGAACATGATGCGTCCGCCGAACCTCTCGTCACCCGGCACCCGCGCCCCGGCTTCGAGCAGCCGCCGCGCGACGGCGGTAACCCCGGACCGCTGCTCGGCGCTGCGCATCATCGCGTAGTACATGGCTGTGGAGCCGTCGTCCGCCTGGGCATCGATATCCGCACCGGCGGCGATCAGCATGCGAACGGCGTTATCCGAGTCGGCCTCGGCGGCGATCATGAGCGGGGTGAACCCGCGATCCGCCCGCAGATCGGGGTCGGCGCCTGCGCCCAGCAGTTCGTCGAGCACAGATGATCTCTGACGGTCGAGCGCAAGGTGGATCGGCGCATCGCCCGAGCCGTCGCGGCGGTCGGGATCGACGCCGGCGTCCACCAGCGGGCGAACGAATCCGGGCTGATTTCCGCGGGCGGTGTGGTGCAGAGCATCTCTGCCGTTGTAATCGGTGATCGTGGCATCCGAACCGCGGTCGAGCAGCAGATCGAATACCCCTCTGTGTCCGCCGTGTACCGCGACCATGAGCGGGGTGGCGCCGTCGCGGTCTCGGGCATCGACCCGAGCTCCTTCGTCGATGAGACGCTCGGCAACGCTCGTGTGACCGCCGGCAGCCGCATAGAAAAGCGCGGTCTGGCCACGTGCGTCCTCGAGACGAATGTCCGCGCCCCGATCGATGAGGAATTGGGCGGCACGCGGCTCGTTATGGTGGAGCGTCACCATAAGAAGGGTCAGGCCGTTACGATCGCGCTCGTTTATGTCGCCACCGTCGGCGAGATAGTCGCGTAAGGCGTCGATATCTCCGCTTCGTGCGGCGCGGACCTCACCGCTCGCGCATCCGGCGATTACCAGCGCGACGACCGCGAAGCAGATAGCTACAACAGATATCGGCCGAGTCCTTGGTTTTCTCATGACGTCCCCACTCCTGTGAAAGCCAAGTGTAGCACGAAAGCACGTCCAGATCACGAGCGCGCGTCGCTACCGCCGGCGGCGCGGAGATCTGCCCGATGGCGAGTCCGGACGCTTCGGCAGGCGGAAGAACGTGCTGATACCGGCGACGAAGCGGTCGATCGAGTCGCGAATGAACTCCGGTGTGCCCTTCGGGCTCTCTCGCAGCTTCTCGACGAACTGATCGCTGGACATCTGCCGTTCGACCATCACCTCGGCGAACTTGCGGGCGAGCTCCGGCACATCGGTAAGGATCGGCTCGAGTGCATCCTTCGGTACTTCGATCACCGAGGTCATGACGAACGCGCTTACCGTTGCCGAACGCGGCGCTCCAGTCAGAAGCGACATCTCCCCAAGGATCGCTCCGGCGCCGAGTCTCGCCACTTCGACGCCACGCCCACCGGGCTTCGGTTTACGAACGAGTACGATTCCCGAGGTGACGATCAGCAGATCGGCTCGCGTGTCGCCCTGCCGTACGATCACCTCACCGGGGTAGTAGGTGCGTTCGTTCGAGAGCTCGGCGAGTGTCTGGATCTGCTCGTCATCGAGAATGCGGAAAATCTCCGCCTGTCGCAGCTCGTCGTAGACGGTCGGTCGCGAGATCGTTCGTTCGGGGGCCTTCTCGGTGGCCACCTCGTACTTCTCCGCGGACGTTTCGATGCCGGCATGTTCGAGATAGGTGTAGATGCTGATGTACAGCTCGCTTCGGCCGGCGAAGTGTTCGAGATAGCCGGGAAAGTAGACGTACACCGAGTAGCGCAGCGGATTGCCGGTGCCGTCGGAGAGGTTCACCGTGGGAGGCGGATCCTTCAATACCGAACTGCAACTGAGCGCCGCCTCGAGCAATCGCTTGCGCACGTAGTCCGGCGGATAGCGGCGATCGACGGCGATAATCATCCACATGGCGTACGCGCGAACCGGGCGCGATACGTTGTGCACGATCGACTGCGACATGCGGCTGTTCGGCACGATGAAGATCCCGTCGTTCAGCGACTTCAGCAGCGTTGACTTCCAGTTGATCTGCTGCACCTCACCCTCG
>PUOG01000328.1 GCA_003552745.1 Spirochaetaceae bacterium | reverse complement strand
CGGGACTTGAAACCGGCCGCCCGCTCACTTTATAGTCTGGACTCCACGCCAGGATAGCTCAGTGGCAGAGCAGCTCACTCGTAATGAGCAGGTCCGGGGTTCGAGTCCCCGTCCTGGCTGTTTCCTATAACACTATTATGTAGGTATTCATTTCGCGCCGATTGTATTCACTCGTGAAAGTGGGCAAGGTTTGGCACTACAGACTCGGCGCGGCCCCCAAACGAATCAGACGCAGTACTGGCGAAAGGCTGGGGCTCGGCAAGAGCCGCACAAAGGCGTTGTCGCCAAGGTACTCGAACTTCGGCGGAAGCGCATCGAGAAATACATACTCACGGACCCGATAGCGGTCCGCCCACTGGACACGATTACTCCAGCTGATCTCAATGAGTTTGCTGCTCGCATGGTGAAGGTGACGCTGAAAGGTCACGATGCAACGGCAGGGCTTGTCGTTGGGCTTATTCATTTCCTGTTCCGGCGAGCGACGACCGTAGATCGGATAATTGCTGAGAATACGGCAGCGAATGCAGAGCCGTACAATCCCGAGAACAGGAGCCGAGGTATCTATTCCGAAACCGAGATACACCGCCTTTCTGGTCGCCATGTGCACCGGCATGCGTAAGGGCGAGGTGCTCGCGCTGCGGTGGAAGGACTACTGGCCGGAACCGGATGCGGAGCACTTCATCATTAGGAGACGATTTCGGGACAAAGCACCGAACCGCGACCGCGGCAACAACACGATGCTACTGGACGGCCATTCAATGCGCCATACACTTGCGAGCTACCTCAGGGCATGCGTGGTGGCAGGTAGAACCATCCGGAGACACTGCGGATGGTCGAGTGTGAAGGTTGCCGAACAGTATTCGGACTGCCTGAATGTCGATTTGATCAAGACAATAAAAGAGAATGCAGTCCGGTCGGGCTGATTCGTCGCCCTTTTCTCGAAAACTTTGCGCTTTGCGGATACGACTTCTCGTGTTACGCTCTCAGAATGGGGGTCTAACCTGAGAAGATGGCAGCGCATCTTTCACCAGCTTCACATGGATGCCAACCCACGCGAATCGGAGAGATCAAACCGCGCACAGGAAGAAGCATAGAAAAAAGACACGGCGCCAAGCGGGTTCGGGACCGATACATGCGCTAGGCGCCATCTCGTCCCTTCCCTGATACTCCGAGCGTACCGAAACGTCATCGAAATCGAGATCGGCACGCTTCGGCATGATCTGCGAACCCCGGCGCGAGGATTGCTGGGATGCCCTGGACCGCACTTATGGTGCCGGCCGCCCCGCGCCCGAACCGATCCCTATTTGACTACGATCAGGCTAAGGTTCATCAGTACTTGAAACACTCAATGACTGACGAGTGGACGACAACACGCTACGAATACAACCTTCTCCTTCGCCCCGACATCGGCTATGAACTACTTCGCGAGTTGGCTCCCTATTGCGAGGCGTATGGGAAGTATGCGCTAGGCGTGTCTCTATTGGGAACAGGACCGCCCGGCAAAGATCGAGGTCGCACTTCGGGGCCGCGCCGTGAAGAAGAACAACCGGAGAGGTGGAAGAGTTCGTTCTCCTGCCGCCTTTGGAGACCAGCCGACGGATGAGATAACTGCTTCGCACAGATGCCGCGTATGCATGCGAGCTTATATCCAGGAGGGATTGTGATTGTGAACGACAGATGGATACCCGACGACCAGTTTGTGCCGTTCGGAGCCCAGTACTACCGAGCGCCGACGCCAAGGCCTGACCAGTGGGAGCGGGATCTCGCACGCATACGCGGACACGGTTTCAACACGATTAAACTCTGGGCGCAATGGCGATGGAACAATCCGGCGGACGGCGTATTCGACTTTGCCGACTTATCTCGGCTGCTTGACTTGTCACACTCGAACGGTCTAAAGGTGGTCGTCAACATCGTTTACGACGTGGCTCCCGCCTGGCTCTTCCACAAGTATCCGGACTCTGTAATGGTTACCAACAACGGCACACGCGTTGAACCGGCCGTGTCGGGTTGCCGGCAGGTGGGCGGATCGCCAGGGCCGTCCTACCTGCACCGGGAGAGCGTGGAAGCCCGACGTGCCTTCACGGAGGAACTGGGGAAACAATTGGGCAAGCACCCAGCTCTCTACATCTGGGACTTGTGGAACGAGCCGGAGCTGAACGGTTTCGCCTTCCGAGAGCCAAACGTCCCCACACTCGTCGACTACTCGTCCCATGCGCTTGCCGCCTTTGCGCAATGGCTCCGAACCAAGTATGAGAGCATAGAAGCGCTTAACGAAAGCTGGAATCGGAACTACCGGCATTGGGATGAGGTGGAAGTGCCGCGCAATCCCGCCACCTTCAGCGACATGATCGACTGGCGAATGTTCTTTGTGGATGTCATGGTGTCTGAACTTCAAATGAGGCTCGACGCTATCCGGCTGCATGATGCGGACACCCCCGTAATGGTGCACACCGTGCCCATGCCCTTTTTCAACATGGTAACTTGCGCCAGTGACGAGTACCGTCTAGCCGCGCTGTGCGATCTCTTCGGCAACAGCTTGGGCAGTGCCCCCTTCGCCGCGGCAGTCACGAGTTCCGCGGCGCCCGGAAAGCCGATTATCAACGCCGAGATTCATGCTATCCCCGGCAGCACCATCAATTGCCCGCCCGTGCCGGATTTCGAGACCATGAAACGCCACATTCTCGTCCCACTGGCGCGGGGTGTGAAGGGGTTTCTCTTTTGGCAGTATCGCCCTGAAACTCTCGGGGTGGAGTCACCGGCATGGGGTCTCACCGACTTCGAGGGCGGCCCGACTCCTTGGCTCGAAAGTGCCGTACGCATCAATGACGCGCTCCAACGCCATGCCCCCGCCATCATGAAGGCTCGACCGATTCCGGCGCAGGTCGCCGTGGTCAACGGAACGCGGAACCAGCTCTTCGACTGGTGCGTCGGTCGTTCGATCGAGCGTCACCACAAGTCCATCGAGGGCGCGTTCCTCGCGCTCTACTCCCGACAGCATAATGTCGACGTAATTTCCACCGACTACCTGCTCGAGCAGGACATCAGCCGTTACCGGGCGATTTACTACCCGTTCCCCTACTACATTGAGGACGACGTGGCCTCGCGGATAGAAGCGTGGATCGCGGACGGGGGCACGCTCGTCTCCGAGGCGTTCTTTGGCAGCGTCCGCCAGTCCGACGGGCTCCATTCCCAGCGCGTTCCCGGATTCGGGTTCGACTGCGTATTCGGCGCAAGGGAAGGTCTACGCACCTCGGGCTCCGCCGCGTTCAACCAGTATAAGGATCTGTCCAGTGAAGCGGATGTCGACAGCGACCGGATCCTCCTTCAGGTCACGGGAACGTTGATCCACGGGCAAGCCGACCGCCGCGTGACGGGCTACCGTTTCGCCGAAGGACTCATACCGGAGGGCGCCGAGCCGCTCGGTTACTTCGAAGACGGTCGCGTCGCGATAACCCGGGCCACGTATGGCCACGGCCAAGCCATCCTCATTGGCACTCTGCTCGGCTACTCATATTTCGACCACCGTGACGCGACCGTCTCGCGGCTCATCGCCGACCTCGTCGAACTGAGCGGTGCGCGACCCTCTGTGCTCACCGACCGGTCTGAGGTGCGGGCGGATGTGTTACATGCCGAGAATACGAGTCTCCTGGTAGTCGTCAACACTGGCCCGCAAGCATCCGACGTGGCCATAGATCTTGGGCGTGTCCTAAACTCATTCGATAAGACGACCGACCTCATTAGTGGCGAGGAAGTGCGGACGCGCGCGGAGTCCGGAAGCTTGAATGTGCATCTCTCGTTGGATCGAAACGGGTGTGGGTTGTACCTCATCCAATAGGTCGCCGTGCGGAGAGTGGAAGCCCTTGGTGGTCCGCTGACGGTACTCATGGTCGACCAGATCGCGAGCTGTGTGCTGGAACTCGTCGACCACACTTTATACCACGATGTTTTACGTCCTTCTGGAAGCTCGACGCGTGCCTCGCACAAGAGGCTGCACACCTACGCCCGGCCGCTCCGCACGCCGCCGAAACACACGACCGCGCGATCGAGGCGCGCGAGCTCCTTGCAGATCGCTTACTCGAACTCGCGAATCGCTCGCCACCTTAGCTCCGCGGCGAGGCAGTGAAGCGAGTAACCGAAACGCCCGTCAATCTCTTCGTCGAGGTCCACGAATCGCCCCGGGTCGTTGTCACCATCGTCGAATGAGTACCAGGCGGTACTCTCTTCCCGGCCGTCGAGCAACGCCCGAACCTGGGTTGTCTTTCCGTATCCGGCGGGCGCCGACACCGGCGTCAGAGCCCGAAGGAAGCCGTCCGCAATCGGCTCTCGTCCCGTGCGAGTATCGCGCGGCCCTCATCGGTAATCGCCAGGTTCCGTCGCCAGAATCCCGTTTCGCGGCACAGCCCGTCCCGTGCCAGGCGGGCAACCAGCGCCGAACGGCGAAGCGACGAGATCGCCCCCCAATCGGCCCGCCCGTTACCATCCGTGCCGGCGATCTGCCGCAGCGCGAGAGCGGTGTCGCGGCGCAGGCGACCGGCTTCCGTGCGCGGAACCGCCGGTACTTCGCCGGATTCCGGTTCGCTGCGATGCACCACAGCCCGTCCGGCATCTTCAAGTCGGTAGGCGTAAAAACCGAGTCCGCGCGGCGAAAGGCGCCGTATGAACAGGTCGCGCGCCAGTGCTTCCACGATCGCATGTGTGTCGGCTGCATCCATCTCCAGAAGATCGGTGATTTCGGCGAGCGTGTCGAAGCCCGCCTCGATGCATTCCAGGATCGATCGGGCGGCGCCGACGGGCGCGTTCGCGACGCGCCCGCTTGCCACGGCGCCGGAAATCTTCCGGGCGGACCCGGCGTTCCGGGGCTGCGACAAGAACGAACCGGCAACCGCCACACAGAGACTCACCACGAATCCCACAACCCCGACGTGCATGTACCGATCAATCGAGAAGATGCCGGCAAGCTGCAGGACGGTAAGAGTACCCATTACCGCGACACCGGTAACGGTCGACCAGAATGCCGCCGCGGCAGTCAACCGCCGCCAGGTCAGCCCGAGAACGATCAGGAGTGCCGGCGGGCCGAGCCAGGCATTGGCGAACGCAAAGAGGATCAACGGACCGCCCGGATAAAAGCAGAGCAGCCATACCAGCACGCCGAGTACCAACAAGACCACCTTCGAGGGCACCAGCAGTTGCCCGGGCGTGGCCTCGGGCCGCATGCGACGGTGGTATACATCGCGGACCACCACCGACACCGCACCCATGTGCGCGGTCGTAGCCGTCGATATCCCGGCGGCGAGCGGAACGAGCAGCAGCACCGACGAAAAGAACAGCGGCACACTGCGCAAGAAGACACCGTAGGCGGTGGAAGCGACGAAGAAGTCCGCCTCTCCCATGATCTCCGGCACCGCCGCTCTGACATAGATCCCGATCAACAGGAGCGGTGCGTAGACGAAGATCGCGAGAAGAGCGCCGGCGAGAACGAACGAATTGCGGGCCGCCGACTCCGTACGGCACGAGGCGCTGCGGAGCCAGTAGTAGTTGTTTCCCCACACGAGGAACGAGGCGAACAGCAGAATCGAGGTGAAAATGCTTGGGAAACGCGGACTGAGAATCGGCAGAGTCCCTGCGCTCCCGGTGAACCAGCTGTCCGGTTGTTGCATCGAGACCCACCGAAAATCTCCGAAGGTCGTGAACAGAAGAGCGAGGATGAGCGGCACGGCGACGAGGGCGAGGAGCAGCTGAATGAAGTCGGTCACGGTTATCGCCCAGAATCCTCCGATGAGCGAGAAGACGAGAAAGCAGGCGAAGATGATCGAAATCGCGACCACCGGAGGAATATCGACGAACCCGGTCACCACCGCGGCGATCGAGGCAACATTGTTCGCCATAATCCCCGCGAGACCGACGACCGTGCCGATCGTGACCACGAGGCGAACGTTTCGATCGAACCGCACCTCCAGCCACTCGGGCAAGGTCTGGGCGCCGCAGCGGCGAATGATCGGAGCCAGAAAGAACCCGTAGACCATCAGACCTCCGATGCTGAAGGTCAGCTGGTTGAGGAACGCGGGCCAGAAGCCGTAGAGGACCGCCATGCCCGGAACGAGCGCTACGCTGGAGCCGGCGAAGCCGATCGCCGCGACGCCGAAGACGTTCAGCGGAGTTCCCACTTCGCGCCCGCCGAGCAGAAAATCGGAGGCGTCGTGAATCCATCGGCGAGCCCGGATCCCGGCGTATACGAGCACCACAAAAAGCCCGGTTCCGAGCGCTGCGAACAGCCATTCATTACTCATGTGCAGGTACCTGATCGTGCCGGTGGCATTTTTGGGACGATACCACACCCTGCGGAAAGTCGGGGGAGAAAAATCACCACTTTCGGCAGGGGCGTACCGGACGGAACGACGCTGATAGCCGGTACGTTTCCGGATTCCCCGGCGCTGTACGGAATGATAGTGCGATTGCGCGACATTGGCGTTGCCCCGATCTCGCTCAGCGCGGAACGAAGCAATTTTTGATGGAGTGACACAAATGCTTGAGAAACGCATTACCGGCAAACTCGCGGACATCGCGATCCACCGGATAAAGGCCGTCTACATCGGCTTCGGCATACATCAGATCAGCAACTACTCCGTCACATCCGTATATCACGATCGCTCCCTGTGCCGAGTTGACGGTGGTAGCGATCATGACACTTCCAAGAAATGTGGTGGACTACGACCTGATGAACAACGCCCCGCAGAACCATCGATTCACCGACACGTTCCGCCACGCTCGAACCCGGAAACACCGGCTCGATACCGCTCTACGTCGAGTTCGTAAGTGAGATCTTCGGTGAGGCGACTCAGGCGACGTGGTACTTCTGACGAAACGGCCGACCGGCCGGTCGGTGGGTTGGTTAATCGGCCGGTTGACCGGCCGGCGCCCACTGTTCGACCGCCGGGCGCGTGCTGCTCAGAGTCGGCCGCTCAGAGCCGGCCGGCGACATACGGGATCGTCATCGGTCCTTCCGGCAGCACGCAGATTCGCCGAACCTCGCCATCGGCGACGAGCCGTGCAACAAGCGCGCCGATATCACGCACCGGCTCCATGAACCCCATCCGGATCTGCTCTTCGCTCAGATTCTCGCTGTAGAAGTGCACCGACGCCCGCTCGCATATGAGCGCGTGGATCTGTGCCTGCCACATATCGTGTTCCACGAATCCGGGCGTGCGGAGTTTCGCAAGCAGATCCCGCGGCGACCTCGAACCGGCGAGCAGCGCTCCGTACCGTCCGTGCTCCGGCACACCATCGCGGCACTCGGCGGCCATAACGATATGCCCGCCGTCCCTTACAATCTGACTCGCCGCGCTCATCCCCTTCACCGCCTGGTACATGTTCAGATCGAGCGGAGATCCGGAGTTGCTGCTCACGACCAGATCGAACGGCCGGTCGACCTCTGCCATCGCCTCCTCTCGAACCGCATCGCAGCCGACTCGGTGTGCCTCGAGAAAATCGCCGGCGAACACCCGGGTGATTTCCTTGTTTCGATTCAGGGCGACGTTCACAATGAACGAAGGGTTGGCGAACAGCGCAGCCTCGCGCACCTCTTCCCACAGCGGATTGCCGTCGGTGACACCCCACCGTACGTCCGGGTGGTCCATGCGGGCGACGCTGTGATTGCGCTGGACGGTTGCAAGCGAGGCGAGTCCGGGCATGATTGCCTTCCCGCCACCCGACATCCCGGCAAAGAAGTGCGGCTCAATGAAGCCGGTCGGTATCGTAACGTCGCACTCCAGGAACTCCTTGAGAAGCTCGATCCGATTTCCCCCGGCGGTCGTTCCGACATACTCGTGGTCGTCGGCGACCGAGCAGTCGTTCTGAACGATCCGGAAGCGAGCGACTACATCCTCTCCGAGAATCGAGACGAGCTCATCGCGGCTGTTGATTCGGTGCGTGCCGGTGGCGTTGAAAAAAACGACGTTCCTGTCAGGAAGGTGTGCGAGCTCTTCGAGAATAGGTGGGATGATGAGATGGTACGGCGTCGGCCGCGTGATGTCGCTGAAAACGATTCCGACTTTGTCGTCGGCCCGCACCGTATCGCCAAGCGTCGGGGAGGAAATCGGATTTCTTAGCGCATCGCGCACCGCCGCGATCTCATCGACCGCGCCGGGCGTAAACACCGGACGGATGACCGTACTATCCGCGCCCGCGGGTAGATCGACATCGAGTGTCCCGCTTCCGTAGGCGATTGGTACGGTCATTCGCCTGCCTCCCGGATACCGGCGTAGAGCCTGATCTTCTCCGCCGCATCTTCCTTCCAGCGCTCGTACAGCCGGCGGCGGAAGCCGAGGTAATCGGTGTCGTTGGACGGAAGCGGCGATCGAACCTCGTCCATCGCCTCGACGAGAAGACCCGAGAAATAGTTGATCTTGCGAACGCCGCGCTCCACCGATTCGACGATCGCGGAGTCCGGCACGCCGGTCGCACCGTGGAGGACGAGCGGGACCGAAACGCGATCGGCCAATTCGGAGATGAGATCGAGCTGCAACTTCGGTTCGGCCTTGTAGAGCCCGTGCGCGGTTCCCACCGACACCGCGAGCGCATCGACCTCGCAGCGGGAAACGAACGCCTCGGCCATCCCCGGATCGGTATAGAGCGATTCGTCGGCATGCGAGTCGACGAGCCCGGCGACGCCCTCCTCGCCGGCTATCGCACCGAGCTCGGCCTCCACACCCGCACCGTAACGTCCGGCAAGCTTCAGCACCTCCTCGGTGATCGCACAGTTGTCCTCGAACGGCTCGGTTGACCCGTCGATCATGATGGAAGTGAAACCCAGATCGAGCGCTTCCCGAACAATCGTCAGCTGAGACGGTTTCGCGTGATCGAGATGCAACGCGACTGCCGCGCTCGACCGCTCGACGATTGCCCGGATCGACGGAACCATGACAGGCGCATCCATCTTCTCCCAGTGCCGCGTGGCAACGCCGACGATCGCCGGCCGGCCCTCCTGCACTGCAGCCGATACGACCGCGAGCGCCATGAGCGGGTCCACGACGTTGAACGAGCCGACCGCTCCGCTTGTCCATTCGATCACTTCCCGCAACGATCTCAGCATCAACTACTCTCCTTCGGCCAGTCTCCTGCGGCCAGCCGCCGCATGCGCCGGTAGAGTCCGGCTTCTCGTAGCGTATCATGCATCGCCATGCGAATGCCCATCTGCTCGGCGAAATGGGCGTGTGCGGCGGCATTGGGATGAATCGGTTCACCCGGCGCTTTCGCGAGCGCACGGTGCGCCGCTGCGTGATCGCCATAAATCCCCATTGTCACGCATGCGCTGAGAAGCGCCCCGAAAGCCGACGCTTCGGCGGTCGGATTCACGCTCACCGGTACGCCGAACGCGTCCGCCTGCATACGGTCGAAGAGCGCGAATTCGCTTAAACCACCGGCAACGGTGACCTGCCGGATCTCGCCACAGAGTCTCGATAGTTCGCCGAGATTGACGGCGAGCTCTCCGGCGATCGCCTCCAGGCAGGCGCGCGCTATATCCGCCCGGGTGCTCGAAAGCGAGAGATTGACGATCATCCCTCGCGCATCGGCATTCCAGTGCGGCGCAGCAGCTCCGGAGAAGTGCGGAAAGACGAGCACGCCGTTCGCTCCCATCGGAGCCTCGGAGGCGAGCTCGTTCATGCGTGCAAGCAGCGCATCCATCTCCTTTCCACCCGTCGGCTCTTCCGCCGGTCCGAGCTGTCGCGACATCCAACGGTAGACGGTTCCGGTAGTCAGAACTCCCGCCTCCGCGATCCACATATCCGGTACGGCCGCGCAGCTGCAGAGCGTGCGAAGGTCGGGATGAAATGCCGGAGCGTCGAGCGGCGCCACCACAAACGACCCGGTTCCGGTGTTGGCTGCTGCATTCTCGGGCTCGATCACCCCCATACCGACGGCGGCAACCTGCTGATCTCCTCCCGCGAGAATGACGGGTACCCCGGAAGGAAAGCCGCAGCGAGCCGACAGCTCCGCGGACGTGTTACCGATTGCCGTCCCCGGCGCGACGAGCTCCGGCAGTTTCTCCTGCGACACGCCGAGACCGGCGAGGATCGCTTCGTCCCAGCGCCGTGAGGAGATGTCGAAGAGCAGTGTGCGCGATGCCTGTGTGTGGTCGGTAACTACCTCTCCGGTCAGAAGATAGGCGATAAAATCCTGAACACCGAGCAGTTTCGCGCTCTCTGAAAAGGTTTCGGGATCGTGATTCCTCAGCCAGACGATCTTCGGAGCGGAAAAGTATGAGTCTACTCGCAGTCCGGTCGTGTGGTACAACTCGCGCTCGTCGAATACTTCGCGAATATGCCGGCACTCATCGGCGGTACTACGGTCGTGCCACATAAGCGCAAACGCAGCGGCGGTGCCTTTACGGTCGACCGGGATAACCGACGCGCGCTGGCTTGTGAGCGATACGCACAGCGGCTTCAGCTTCTGTCGCGTCAGGTCATCCGAAAGGGCGGAAAGCACTTCGTCGAGCGCATCCACCCAATTTGACGTCGCCTGACGTACCCGGCCGTCCGGGTGATACTCCGGGGTGTACGGGAACGAGGCGCCCGCCCGGCGCTTGCCGGTCGGTTCGTACGCAACGCCGCGCAGGCTCGAAGTCCCGGCGTCGAGTGCGACGATCACTTCACCCATATCAGCGGTGGGCACGAATCGAGCCGAGCCACGTTTTGCACGCGTCGCTCTCGAGCACCTGCGGATTCACCACAAAGCGGGGAGTATCTCCGAGCAGCAGCCGTTCGATGTCCTCTGCGAGCAGATAGGGGGAATTGGTGAGCGCTTCGGTGGTCGTGCCGGCGATATGGGTGGTCAGAGTCACGTTGTCGAGCGAGCTCAGCCGGCTTTCCTGCGAGATCGGTTCGTCCGGGAAAACGTCGATCGCCGCCCCGGCGATACCGCCGCGTTCCAGCACGTCCGCGAGCGCCTCGTAGTCGATGAGCCCGGCACGGGCGGTGTTCACCAGATAGGCGCTCCGTTTCATGCGCTGAAGCTCGGTGGAGCCGATCATCCCTCGGGTGGCATCGCTCAGTCGAGCGTGTACCGTTACAAAGTCGCTGCGCTCGAAGAGCTCAACCTTCTCAACCGCTTCCGCTCCGTGTTCGGCCACGGCCGAATCGTCTACGAACGGATCGTAAACAACGATTTCGACATCGAACCCAGAGAGCTTTCTCGCCACAAGCTGCCCGATGTATCCGAATCCGACGATCCCGATACACTTACCCTTCATCTCCGGTATCGAATCGGAGTTCGAGAACTTCTTTCGCCACTCACCGCGCATAATCG
>PUOG01000139.1 GCA_003552745.1 Spirochaetaceae bacterium | reverse complement strand
CGGTTCGATCTCGGTGCGGGGCGGTTCGCTGCGCAACGCGAAGATCAAATCGGTCAGCGGAACGGTCGATGTTTCCGCCGAGCGTGCGAACTCGGCACGCATCGGTACTACCGACGGCGATATTGCACTCTCGGTAGATCGTTTCCGCGAGGGCAAGATCGAGTTACGTAGTGCGTCGGGGACGATCCGCCTTACGCTCGGATCCGAGTCGGCGGCATGGATCGAGATGCCGCCGCGCGGCGCGGACATCAATCCATCACCAGAACAGGCGGAGCGGCGCGGATTCGCGGTGTCGGAGGGCAGGCGGAGTCTTTCCTACCGGGTTGGTGCGGGATTCGCTCGCGTTTACATCAGCAATACCGGCGGTAGAACGGATCTCAGGGTCGATTGATCGGCGATTACGGTCTATCCTGACGGTATGGAAATTACATTACTGGGGAATACCGGCCTGAAAGTCTCCGAGCTTTGTCTCGGTGCGATGACCTTCGGACGCGAAACGAGTGAGAAGGATAGCGCTGCGATCATGGACACCTTCGTGGAAGCCGGGGGGAACTTCATCGATACCGCGGATGTCTACACCCGAGGTACCTCGGAGGAGATTGTCGGCAGGTGGCTTGCGAATAAACGGCGCGAGGACTTCGTTATCGCCACCAAAGTTCGCTTTCCGATGGGGGAGGCGCCGAACGACGTCGGACTGAGTCGCAAGCACATCATGCACGGAATCGAGCAGAGCCTGAAACGCCTCGATACCGACTACATCGACCTGTATCAGGTGCATGCCTGGGATCCACTGACCCCGATCGAACAGACGCTGCGTACGCTGAACGATCTGGTGAGACAGGGTGTCGTGCGTTTCATCGGTGCGAGTAACTTCAAAGGATGGCAATTGCAGAAGGCGCTCGATACGTCCGACCGCCTCGGACTCGAGCGATTCGTCTGTCTGCAGCCGCAGTACAATCTGCTGAGTCGGGCAACCGAGTGGGAGCTGCTCGATGTCTGCGCGCGGGAAGGTCTCGGAGTCATCCCGTGGAGTCCGTTGCGCGGCGGTTGGCTCAGTGGGAAGTTCCGTCGAGGTATGACCGAGCCCCCGAAGGGAACGCGTATCGAGCTCGCCGAGAAAGAAGGGTGGTCGGAGTCTTGGGCGAATTACAACAACGACTTCACCTGGGAGGTCGTCGAAGCGCTTTTGGCGGTGGCCGAGCAGGCGGGGAAGAGCCCGGCGCAGGTCGCCTTAAACTGGTTGCTGTGCAACGAGACGGTCACCGCACCGATCCTCGGAGCCCGCAACATGGAGCAGTTCCGCGACAACCTCGGCTCGACCGGATGGCGACTGACCGATGAGCAGTTGGAGTCGTTGAACCGGGCGAGCACGATGGCGGTGAGCTATCCGTACGATAGTGGCGCCAATTGGCAGCGGACCCGCAAATAGACAGGGATGGAGCGAACCGGGGCGCGCTCGGAGCAGGCCGCCGTAGGGGGGCCGCAGACCGAAACCGGGCGGCGTCACCGGTCGCCTGTGTCGGTTCGCATTCCCGGCGGAAATCATATGCGCGGCGGTACATATCGTATCGACACTATAGACAGGCTCTGGTATAAACGGAAGCGAGCATAAAGGTAAAATTTTATCGATAACGAATTGCTCGTTGATTCAGGAGGAAGTATGGCGCAGAAGGTCGAGTTGGCCTGGTCGTTACCGCCGCATCTGCCGGGTGACGGCGATACAACGCTGAAGGTGATGACCGATGTTTTGATCGCCCTTGCACCGGCGACGATCGCCGGCATTGTGTTCTTCGGAGCATACTCGGCGGCGGTCGTTGCGGTGTCGATGCTCACAGCGGCGATAGTCGAGGCGCTCTATCTGCGCCGTCCATTCAGCGTGCGCGGCTTGATCGGAGATGGCAGTCCGCTCGTCGCGGGGCTACTATTGGCCCTGGTCGTGCCGCCGTCACTACCGCTGCCGCTTGTCGCGCTCGGTTCGGCGGTCGCTATGCTCGTCGGCAAGCATTTCTTCGGCGGGATCGGCAGGAACATATTCAATCCGGCGTTGCTCGGGCGCGCTTTTCTCTTCGTCATCTGGCCGCGAGAGATGGCCACGTGGACGCCGCCGCTCGACGGAACGTCGACGGCGACACCACTCGGCGGCGGAGAAGCAAGCTACATAGACATGTTTCTCGGTACCATACCGGGGTCGCTCGGCGAGACCTCCGCGCTCCTTTTGCTGATCGGAGCCGCCTATCTATTCTATCGCGGGCGGATCAAATGGCGGATCCCTTTGAGTTTCATCGCAGGAATCGTGATCTTCGCACCGATACTCGGTGGCGATATTCTATTCCATCTGTTGGCCGGCGGTTTGGTCATCGGTGCCTTCTACATGGCGACCGATATGGTGACATCTCCGGTGCAACCGACCGGGCAGATCCTTTTCGGACTCGGGTGCGGTATCGCGACGATGGTGATCCGAGAGCTCGCAGGACTTCCGGAAGGGGTCATGTATGCGATTCTGCTGATGAACGCTCTCGTTCCGATGCTCGATCGATTCTTCCGCGTGAAAACGCTGGGGGAGGCGTAGACGTATGATGAACCGAATTCTTTCTGCGATTACCGTAGTCGTTGTGCTGGTCATTGCTGCCGGCGCTGTTCTCGTGGCCGACGCCGGGATGGTTCCTGACCGGCCCGAAGGCGCGGTCGAGGACGACGCGATGCTCGAACTGCTTGACGAGATCTTCCCGGATGCCGCCGATTTTCTCCGCGATCCGGATGTCGACGATATGTTCATCGCCGTCGACGCCGACGGCGAACATGTTGGCTACGCGGCAATCGGCGTAGGAGACGGATACGGCGGCGATATGTTGGTGCTCGCCGGTGTCGATCGCGACGGAGTCGTCGTCGATACGCGGCTCGTCGAGCACTCGGAAACGGCGGGATTCGTCGACGACATAGAGGACCCCGCCTTTCGTGACCAGTTCCTCGGAAAGAGCGCCGACGATCCGGTGCAGCTCGACGATGATATAGACGGCGTCAGCGGGGCGACCGGTTCGGCAACCGGCTATACGCAGGCGGTACGGAACGCACTCGACCGTCTGGCCGACGCCGACCGGGTCGATGCACCGGAGGACGATCCGATGATGGAGACTGCGTGGGAGCTCTTCCCGGATGCAACCGACATCGAGGCACATGATTCGGTCGACGGCGTGTTCGTCGTGCGCGACGGGGAGACAACCATCGGATACGCGGCTGCCGGAATCGGCGATGGATACGGCGGCGACATGGAGGTCCTGGTCGGCCTCGATACCGACGGTGTGATCGTGGGTGCGAAGATCGTTTCCCATCAGGATACCGCCGGCTTCGTAGACGACGTTCAGGACCCGGCGTTCCGAGAGCAGTTCGTAGGCAAGAGTGCCGCGGATGAATTGCGCATTGATGAGGACATCGATGGGGTGAGCGGTGCCACACTATCGGCGGTCGGTTTCGCCGAAGCGGTCCGGGACGCCGTGGGCCTCGCAGCGGAGGTGCAGGAATGACGATGGAAGAACATGGTTTGCCGACCTGGAGCTCAGTCGGCTGGGTCCTCGCCGCGCTGGCTCCGGTTCTCGGCGGCGCGGTGGGCGCCGTAGAGGCGCTGGTACTCGTGGCCGCGACCGTGGTGGTAATGATCGTGGTGGGAGCGATCGTGCTGGCCGTCCGGCCGTTGGTTGGAGCGTGGGGAGCGTTAGCTATATCGGCTTTCGTCGCCATTGCACTCGCGACGATATTCGGTCTCTATCTCGATACGAGTGCGCCCGAGCTTGCAGGTGCGCTCGGTGTTTTCGTACCGCTTATCGCGGTGAATCCGCTCGTCCTGCGGCAGGCGCTACTTACTGATCTCGATGCCCCGGGGACGTTGTATGCGAGATCTCTCGTATCGGCGGTAGAGCTTGCGATCCTGGCCGTGGCGATCGGTGCTGTACGCGAGATCTTCTCCGACGGGACGATCTTCGGAGCGTCGATCGGTGACGTCGGTGCCGATGCGTTCGGCACACCGGCGTTTGCACTTATCTTCGCCGGTCTTCTGGTGGCCGTGTTGAAGGTGCTGAAGAAGGGAGGCGAGGCAGCATGAGTGACTATCTGTACGTGATTATCGCCGCCATTATCTGGCAGAATGTCGTACTGTCGGCGTTGTTGGGACTTACGCCGTTTCTCACCGAAGCACGCGCTTCGATGCGCAACTCGCTTGTGATTGGGCTTCTGACGACGATAATGCTCGCCGTCGCGATCGTGATCGTTCGTGCACTCGATGCTATCGTGCTCGATCCGATCGCGGCCGGAGCGCTGCTCTACCTCGCGTACGGGGTCGTGGTGCTCGCCGTGATCGCAGCCACATTTGCGCTTCGAAACCGGTTCTCGTGTTCGTACGTAACTCCGGCGATAGTGAGAGCAGCCGGTTTCGAGACCGGACTGATCGGCCTGGCTCTGATCGCAGCGGCGAATGCCGAATATGTCGGCGGGGCGCTGGTTGAGGCGATCGGGGTCGGACTCGGCTTCACGGTCGTACTTCTCATCGTCGAGGGGATTCGCGAGCGGCTGGAGTGGCTGAAGCCGGCGTCATGGCTCGCCGGTGTACCGATCCAGCTGATAACGCTCGGAATACTCGCGCTGGTGTTTTCCGGTTTCGAGGGAATATAGGAGAGATGTGATGAAACTTGCAGACATGAAGATACACAAGCTCGGGCGCGGATACCACCTCAACGAGTTCAAGGAGTTCACGAACAAGAAACCGGTGGAAATGTTGCCGCTGCCGGATGAGGTGGTGATTCCGCTGCTTCAGCATCTCGGCGAGCCGTGCGAGCCGATCGTTAAGGTCGGTGACAAAGTGAAGCCCGGCCAGTTGATCGGCTCGCTCGAGGAGTACTGGATGGCGCCGATCCACTCGAGCGTCGCCGGGAAGGTGACCGCGATCGAGCCTCGAATGACCGACAGCGGTCAGGAAATCAACAGCGTCGTAATCGAGGTCGACAAAGAGAACTCGGAGTTCGAACTGCCGGCGCATCCGCGCGATCCGCACGAGTTGGACGTGGAAGCGCTGAAGGATGCGATTCGTCACGGAGGTGGCGTCGGCATGGGAGGTGGTGCCTGTCCGACGTACATCAACATCAACCTCGATGAACCGGTCGAAACGTTGATCCTCAACGGGGCGGAGTGTGAGCCGTTTCTCACCTGCGATCAGCGCCAGATGGTGGAGTGGGCCGATGAGCTGATCGGCGGCGCGGAGATCCTCATGCGGGTGATCGGTGCGAAAAAGACGTACATCGGCATCGAGACGAACAAGGAAGATGCGATCGAACTGCTCGCGACGAAGGTCGAGAACCGTCGCGATATCGAGGTCGTAGCTCTCGAAGCGAAGTATCCGCAGGGGTATAAGAAGAACATCATCAAGTCGGTTACCGGCAGGACACCGCCCGAGGGCGCGCGCAGCTCAGAGGTCGGTTGTATCGTCAAGAACGTCGGTACGGCGATCACAACGTACAACGCGGTCGTGTACGGGAAAGGGTGTTTCGAACGTGTCATCACGGTAAGCGGCCCCGGTACCGTCCCGAAAGCCGGAAACTACATGGTGAAAGTCGGTACCCCGATCGGTCACATCCTGAGTCATTGCGGTGTCGATACCGAGTCGCTTGACGGCTATAAGGTGATCATGGGCGGACCGATGACAGGTGCCTCGCAGAAGTCCCTCGATGTACCGATCATCAAGAAGACGACCGGCATACTCGTGCTCCCTCCGGAGTTCGTCGAATCGGGCGAAATATCTCCGTGTATCCGGTGCGGGAAGTGCTCCGACCACTGTCCCGTCTATCTGAACCCCGGGGCGCTGAGTGTCTTCGTGGAGGCAGGTGACTTCGAGTCGGCCGTGAACTGGCGGCTCGATCAGTGCGCCGAGTGCGGAATCTGCAGCTATGTCTGCCCGTCCCGCCGGCCGGTCACACAGATGATTCTTCGAGCGAAGCCCGAGGTGAAGAAGATCATCCGCGCTCGCAGGAAGGCTCAAAAGGAACGCGAGGCGGCCGCCAAGCAGAAGGCGGCGAGCTGAGACTACCGTCGGCGCCCGGCCGCCCGGCCGGGACGCTACGGTGTTATCACGAGGCGGATTCCGCCGCCGAACTCCGCCATCTCGTCGAGCCGGGCATTGATCCGTCCGGCGTCGAGCGGAACAATTCCGGTCACCACGTTGTCGAATCGAATCCGTCCCTGCTCGGCGATCGCGAGTATGTATTCGATATCGCCTAATGTGTGGTCGCTTACGCCGATTATTTCTCGTTCTGATCCAATGATCTCACGATAGATGTGAATCGATGTCGGTTCATCCCCGATTCCCGCGATCGCCGCGCGCCCGCACGGCCGTAGCACACCGATCGCTGTGGCGATCGTGCTCGGTAGCCCGACAAGCTCGACGGCGACGTCGACGCCGTCTCCGCCGCCGGCATCGAGCAGGAGCCGCGCTGCTTCCGGAGGCGAGACATCGCTCGGTAGGAGGACCGGAATCGCGCCGTAGCCGGCCGCGATGTCGAGGCGACTGCGATCGATGTCGAGCGCGTACACAGCCGTAGCCCCCATCTCGAGTGCAAGCTGCACCGCCGACATACCGAGTCCCCCTGCTCCTATTACGGCAACCGTTTCCCCCGCGGTGAGACGAGCTTTGCGCAGTGCGTGGACGGCCGTCGAGGTCGAGCACATCATGATCGCCGCGTGTTCGAAGCTGATCGAATCCGGGATCGGTACGGCGTTGCGAGCGGGGATCGCTATGAACTCGGCATAGCCGCCGGCACGGTGTTTGCCGATCATCTGTCCATGTGGGCAGAACTGCTCACGCCCGGAACTACAGTATGCACATCTGCCACAGGTGCAGAGGTAGTGCAGACAGACGCGCGTGCCCGGAGCAGGCGTCTGCGCGGACTCATTCGGTGTCTGAGCGGTGTCAACGACTTCTCCGGCGACCTCGTGACCGGGGGTAAGCGGTAAAGCACCGACCGGTGAAGCTCCGTCGCGGTAGTGCAGGTCCGATCGACAGATTCCGGCAGCGCGAACTCGTACGAGGACCTCGTCCGGATCCAGGGTCGGGATCGAAATTTCGCAGTCGGCGAGCGGTGATCCGACCTCGACCAGCTGAACGGCTCTCATAGTACGCCCACCATAGCGAGACTCGTCGTTCGAACCTACACCGTAACCGTTACCGAATGGCGGAGGTCCGAATACGAGGCACCGACGTAAATCGTGTATTCGCCCGGCTCGACCGTCCACTCTCCGGCGTTCTCGTCGAAGCAGGCAAGATCGGCCTCGGTGAGGTACAGCGTCGCCGACTTCTCTTCGCGCGGATCGAGGAAAAGCTTCTCGTATCCTTTCAGCTCACGCGCCGGTCGCTCGATCTTTCCACCTGACGGTGGAGCGATGTAGAGCTGTGCGATCTCGGCCCCCGGCACATCGCCGGTGTTGTGAACGGCGAAGGTGACTCTCCACAGGCGCGGAGTTCGTCCCTCCGACGCCGCGGGTCCCCTCGAACTATCATCCGGTGAGCTCGCCTCGCTCGCGCCCGGCCATGATAGCTCTTCCACCTCCGGCGCACCGTACTCGAAGTGTGTGTACGAGAGTCCGTGTCCGAACCAGTACCGTACCGGTTTGCTCGTTTTCTCGTACCAGCGATAGCCGACGAAAATCCCTTCCTTGTACTCGATGTCGTACGGCCACTCCACATCGACATTAGAAGGACCAGGTTTGAGCGGATGCTCGCCTTCAGGCTGGCGCTCTTCGGGCCGTCCGCCGTTCGGAATATATCCGGCCCCGGGGGAGTCGGCGAAGTCGACCTCGATCGTGAACGGCAGCTTGCCCGACGGATTGACCTGACCGAAGAGCACATCCGCGGCGGCGATCGCCCCTTGTTGTCCACCGAAGAAGGTATAGAGAATTGCTCCGGTCGAGTCGTGCCACGGCATGGCGACACCGCCCCCGGACACCAGGGAAACGACCGTTTGCTCATTCAGCGATCCCGCGCGAGAGATCAGAGCGTTTTGATCGGCGGGCAGCGAGAAGTCACGATCGGCGCCCTCACCTTCGAATTCGAAGCCGGTGAAGACGAACACGAGCGCGGCCTTCTCGAGTTCTTCATCCGTTGGCTCCGCCCGGTAGATAACGTTCGCCCCTTCGGCAACGCTGTTTATCGCCTCGAGGAACGATTGTTGATTGAATCCGACCACATATCCGGATCCCTTACCGCTAACCGGCGTTCGAACCGCCCAGTTACCGGTAACGACCACCGTATCGCCGTCATGTACGTGTGCCGGCAGTACTCCGTCGTTCTTCAGGAGTACGATCCCTTCGCTCGCGGTCTGATAGGCGACAGCCTCGTGTTCCGGGAAGCGCTCCAGTTGTTCCGGCAGCTCCCAGCGTGCACCGTTGAGAAAACCCATCGATGCGCAGGCGGAGAGGACGCTGCCGGCCATGCGTCGAATGCGCGGATCGCCCAGCAGCTGCTTCCGCTTCGCCTGTAACGCCTCACCCACCGGCATCTCGAGGTCCTGCCCGGAAGATGCCACCAGTTCGCCGTCGGTTACCGACGTCCAGTCGGTCATGACCAGCCCGTCGAATCCGAGGTGTTCGCGCAGCAGTCCGTTGATCACGGTCTCGCTCTCTCCGCAGTACTCGCCGTTGAGCTGGTTATAGCTGGTCATGACCGCCATCGTTCCAGCGTGTACCGCCGAATGAAACGCCGGCAGGTAGATCTCCTCGAGGGCGCGGCAGCCCACGATAGAGTTGCTGAGTTTTCGGCACCAGTCGGTATTGTTCACGATAAAATGCTTGACCGTCGCCATTGTCCCGGTTTGCTGCAACCCGGTAACGTATATGCGCACGATCTCGGAGGCGAGAAAGGGATCCTCACCGGTGTACTCGAAGTTGCGCCCATTCTGTGCGATGCGGTAGATGTTCACCCCGGGGCCGAGAAGCACGTGGATTCCGCCGGCGCGGCACTCCTCCCCGATGCTGCGCGCATAGGAGCCGACCAGCGACCGGTTCCATGTCGCCGCGAGGCTCACCATGCACGGGTACGCGACCGTCTTGTTCAGCTTACCGGACTGGACGCTCTCGCGCAGATGCACTCCCTGACTCGCGTCGAAGAGCTTGATGGGCGGAATGCCGAGCCGGTCGTTTGCGCGGATCACGAAGCCGTCGCCGACAACGAGATCGAACTGCTCGTCGTCGCTCATCTGTTCGAGCAACTGCTCCGCCCATCCGGCGGCAGTCGTTCGGTCGACAGGCGGATGAAACGGGACTAATCCGGCGCGTTGAAGTGCGTCATGAAGTCTCAGGTCGTTTGCGGTCATGAAGATTCCTCCGGCACGTACGATCTCACGTCCCGACTCAGATGTCGAGTCTCCTGAACAGCGCCGGCAGACCGTCGGCGTACGTTTCCGTCGGCTCCGGTGTACGAGTGCACAAAAGGGCGAAGCTGCGTTACCATGTCATGTTCAGGAGGTATCGAATGGGCGACCAGTATCATGAGCCTGCCGATGAGTTGTCGGGCCGGACACGAGATCTTACCCGCGTTCTCGTGAGTCTCAAGGAGGAGATCGAAGCGATCGATTGGTATAATCAGCGCATCGAACTGGCAGGCGACGAGCAGGTAAAGCGGCTTCTCCGCCACAATCAGGAAGAGGAGATGGAGCACGCCGCAATGGCACTCGAGCACCTGCGGCGTACGATGCCGGGGTGGGACGATGCGTTGCGTACCTACCTGTTCACGGAAGGCGAGTTGACCGAGCTCGAGGACGAGGCGATGGGCAGAACGTATGGAAACGCAACGGGAACCACGGAGACTGGTGCATCGTCACGGAGTGCCGCCCGTGGTCTCGGAATTGGAAGCCTGAAAGGAGAAAACGGATGAATCTGCTCAAACGCGAACTGGCACCGCTGACCGACGATGCATGGGCGGAAATCGACGAACAGGCTGGACGTATGCTTCGGAATCTTCTTACCGCACGCAGGTTTGCCGACGTTTCCGGTCCACATGGACCCGACTTCGCCGCGGTCTCCACCGGGAGAATGAAGCTCGAGGACGGCAAACGGTTCGGTATCGAACACTTCGGTCTTCGCGAAACGCGACCGCTCGTTGAGGTGCGGATTCCGTTCGAGTTGAACATCTGGGAGCTCGACAATGCCTCCCGAGGTGCGCGAGACGTCGATCTCGAGCCTCTGGAGAAGGCGGCCGTGAGCTTCGCCGGCTTCGAAGAAGGATTGCTCTACGCCGGAGCTGCAGAGGCCGGTGTTCCCGCGCTCTTCGATGCGCTCGATCACGAACCGGTGCGCTGCAAGTCGGACCCGGAGCCCTTCCTGGGCGGAGTCGCCGAGGCCGTCAGCCGGCTGAAAGCGTCCGCTGTCGACGGGCCGTATGCGCTCGTGCTCGATCCGACGATGTGGACAACGATCTACAGCTATGTTCACGGCAGACCGCTGGAGGAACACCTTCGTTACCTGCTGAATGGCCCGATCCTCCTGAGCGCCCATACGCTGTCGCCGTTCGTCATATCACTGCGCGGAGGCGACCTCGAGCTCGTGCTCGGCCAGGACGCCGCGATTGGATATCAGCGGCGGACCGACGAGACCGTCGAGCTCTTCATGACCGAGTCACTGACATTCCGCGTGCTCGACGGCTCGGCGGCGATCAAGCTAAGCTCTTGAAGTGCCGCGGCAGCCGGAGAGCTGCCGGTTGGGCACTCTGCCGGTCGGGCACCCTTGAACATCCCCCGAACTCAGCCTTATCCTTTATTGCATGGAATACAACAGACTCGGAGGCTCTGGCCTCAAAGTTAGTGAACTGTCGTTCGGCTCGTGGGTAACGTTCTCGGCGCAGCTGCAGGTCGACAATGCGAAGGAGTGCATGCACGCAGCGTACGACGCCGGCGTGAACTTCTTCGACAATGCCGAAGTCTACGCAAAAGGTGAGTCGGAGAAGATCATGGGGAAGGTGCTTGCCGATTCGGGCTGGCGCCGCGACTCCTACATCGTATCGAGCAAGGTTTTCGGCGGAGCGGTACCCGACCCGAAGCCGACCCAGCGCGGGCTCAGCCGCAAGCATGTCTTCGAGGCATGTCACCAGGCGATGGAACGGCTAAAGGTCGACTATCTCGACCTCTACTTCTGTCATCGACCCGATCCGGAGGTTCCGATCGAGGAGACGGTCTTCGCGATGACCGAGCTCATCCGTCAGGGCAAGGTGCTCTACTGGGGCACCTCCGAGTGGAGCGCCCAGGAGCTCATGCAAGCGTATAGTGTCGCGCGGCAAT
>PUOG01000176.1 GCA_003552745.1 Spirochaetaceae bacterium | reverse complement strand
CAAAGCCGTGACTCAGGCTGCGCTTGATCACCACGACGGTACGCGATTTATCGACATCGAGGATCGGCATGCCGGCGATCGGATTATTCGGTTCACGGGCGACCGGGTTCACAACGTCGTTCGCACCGAGGACGATCGTCACGTCGGTATTGGGGAACATCGGGTTGATCTGATCGAGCTCTTTCAGCTTGTCGTAGCTGATGTTTTCCTCGGCCAGCAACACATTCATGTGCCCCGGCATACGCCCGGCGACCGGATGGATACCGAACTCGACGGTAATACCGTCCTTCTCCATCTGTTCGGTCAGCTGCCGAACGGCAGTCTGTGCACCGGCGACCGCCATTCCATAGCCTGGTACGAAAGCGACCCGCTGCGCGGTCTTGAGGATCATCGCGATCTCATCCGCGCTCGTGCTTTTGATCTTCCCCGCGTAAATGTCGTCACCGGAAGCACCTTCGATCTCGCCGCCGAGCCCACCGAAAACGACGTTCGGCAGACTTCGGTTCATCGCCTTACACATAATGCTCGTGAGAATCAGGCCCGAGGCGCCGACGAGCGAACCGGCGATAATCAGCACGACGTTGTTGAAGACGAATCCGGTCGCCGCGGCAGCGAGCCCCGAGTAGGAGTTCAGCAACGCGATAACAATCGGCATGTCGGCGCCGCCGATCGCGATGACGAGCAGGATGCCGAGCACGCCGGCGATACCGGCGAGGATCCAGAACATGTTCACGTTTGCCGGATCGACCACCAGGAGAACCGCGGCAACAAGAGCGGCCAGGAAGACAATCGCCTTTACGACCTGCTCTCCCTTGTAAAGCACCGGCGCATCGCCGAGGATGCCCTGTAACTTACCGAAGGCGACGAGACTTCCGGTGAAGGTAACCGCACCGATCAAGCCACTGGCCGCCGTCGCGACCGACATTTGCAGGTCAATCGCCTCTCCACCGGCGTTGGCGATCAGAAGCGCCTGCACCAGCGCAGCACCGGCGACGAGCATTGAGGCCGCACCACCGAAGCCGTTGTAGAGACCGACGAGCTGCGGCATCGCCGTCATCTTGATCTTGACGGCCATGACCGCCCCGAAGATCGCACCGATGAGCATACCGGAGACGAGCAACGGCCCGTCGAGCACTTCCTGGGCGACGAGCGTGACGACGATCGCCACGAGCATTCCGAGCGATCCTGTGATATTCCCACGCACCGCCGTCTTCGGATGCGTGAGCCCTTTCAAGCCGTAGATGAACAGAACGGACGCTATAAGATATCCGAGATTCACATAATCAAACTGCATGGCGTTCGCTTCCTTATTTCTTGAACTTCTTCAGCATCCGGTGCGTAACCAGAAACCCGCCGACGACGTTCGTCGTCGCGAAAATCAGAGCGAGAAGCCCGAGCACGGTGGCAAGAACACCGCCACCGGCACCGGCGGCAACTATCGCCCCTACGAGCGTGATTCCCGAGATCGCATTCGATCCGGACATGAGCGGGGTATGAAGAATCGGCGGAACCTTCGTAATCACTTCGAAACCGACGAATATCGCCAGTACGAATACGGTTAATATCATGATGAAATCGGGATTCATGTCACGCATCCTCCTTAAGGCTTTCGCTGCGGACCGTGCCGTCATGCACGACCAGGGTCGCATCGATGATTTCGTCCTCGGTGTCGATCTTGATCTCACCGTCGGCAAGCATCTCCTGGAGAAATGCGGTAATGTTCTTGCTGTACAGCTGAGATGCATTGCCCGAGAGGGTTGATGCGACGTTCTCCGGTCCTACGATCGTGACGTCGTGCGCCTCGATCGTTTCGCCCGGCTTTGTCAGCTCACAGTTTCCACCGCGCTCGGCACCGAGGTCCACGACAACCGAACCCGGCGGCATGGCCTTCACCATCTCCTCGGTGATCAGTCGGGGGGCCGGCTTTCCGGGCACCGCGGCGGTGGTAATGACGACGTCGGTTTCGCGCACGACATCGAGCATCATCTCCCGCTGCTTGGCGTAGAAACTCTCGTCCATTGCTTTCGCGTAGCCGCCTTCGCCTTCTGCGTCTTCGCCGAGATCCATTTCCACGAACTTTGCTCCAAGGCTCTCGACCTGCTCTTTGACCGCGGAGCGAACGTCGTACGCACTGACGACGGCGCCGAGCCGCTTCGCGGTCGCGATCGCCTGCAGTCCTGCAACACCGACGCCTACCACGAAAACCTTCGCGGGGATGATCGTACCCGCGGCGGTCATCATCATCGGAAACATCTTATGAAGCGCGTTCGCGCCGAGCAGCACCGACTTATAGCCTGCGAGGTTCGCCATCGAGGAGAGCACATCCATCGCCTGTGCTCGGGTTATCCGTGGGATAAGCTCCATCGCAAATACGGTTGCACCGCCCTCGGCGATCTTCTTGAACGCCTCGTGCGGCTGCCAGGGATCGGCGGTGCCGATGAAGATCTGCCCCTTCTTTCCGACCGGTAGCGGCTCGGAGCCTGAATGGGCGGCGCCGCACCGGACGGTGAGTACTACATCGCTTCCGGAAAACACGTCGTTTCGCGCGACGGTTTCCGCTCCCTTCTGTTGATACTCGTCGTCGGTTATGCCGCTGGCGAGTCCCGCGCCCTTTTCCACACGCACGGTTGCGCCCGCTTTCGTGAGGGCGGGAATATGGGTCGGGGCCAACGCGACACGTCGCTCGCCCGGGGTGGTCTCTTTTGGAACACCTACTACCATGCTATCTCTCCTTGTTGGTTTGTGTGGAGCATAGCATCGTGCGTTGTGAACACCAAGACCTAATAAGCGTTCCGAATCACAATTTTTGCTCGTTTGACGTCAAAGGATGTGGCCCTATTTCACACAATACGTTCATGACGGTCAGCTTTCGCGATGTAATACGAGGTCGGAGACGATCTTCCCGCTCAAAACAACGAGCGGCATGCCTCCACCGGGATGCGTGCTACCGCCACAGAAGTAGAGACCGCGGTAGCGACGAGACCGGTTCGGATGCCGAAGAAAGGCGGCGGTGCGCGAATTGGACGCAATGCCGTAGAGTGCTCCCCGGTAACTGCCGGTGTTCTTAGCGATGTCCGCCGGAGTCATTGTCCGTTCGACCGCGATCCTCGGCTCGATATCGATACCGAGGCGATCGTTGACCTTCCGGATGACCGCAGCTCGCGTTTTCCGCGCCTCCGCAGGCCAATCCTGCCCCGAATCGGCCGGAGCGTTTATCAGGATAAACCAGTTCTCGCCGTCCGTCGGCGCGTCGGAGGGCGTAGTGCGCGAAGTGATGTTGATGTACACGGTCGGATCATCGCAGACGCGGTGTTCATCGAAGATCGCGGCGAATTCGCGTCGATAGTCGTCGGAAAACAGAATGTTGTGGCTCGAAAGCGAACTGTTGTTGCCGCGAACACCCCAGAAATAGACCAGCGCGGATGAGCTCGGCTCGAGTTTTCGATAACGCACCAGCTCGGGCGCATCCTCTTCACCCAGCAACTCCGGATAAGCGGTGGAAATATCGACATTGCAGATGACAACGTCGGAAGCAATGTGTCGCCCATCGACGCGGATGCCGCTAACCCGTCTGCGTCCCCGACGGGTATCCTCGTACGTTATGGCACCGACCGGCGTATCGGTATGAATGTGCACTCCAATTCGCCGAGCGAGTGTCTCCAGCGCCTTCGAAATCGCATATGTACCGCCGTCGATCGCCCATGCCCCGCGGCGGTACTCAACGTACGGAATAAGGTTGAATGTAGCGGGAGCTTGAAACGGATTCGAACCGTTGTACGTCGCGTAGCGCTCGAAAAGCTGCTGTGCGTGCGGAGTATCGAAGCGGGACTCGACCGCCCTCGCCATGGTGCGAATTGGATCGATTGCAGGAAACCGGATGAGAGACTTCCAGAACGTCGCGGATCCGTAGGTAGATCGTTCGCGCAGGCTGCGTCGCAGAAACAGATCGCCGGCAGTGCGGTAGATTCGCTCCGAGTAATCGAGGTAGCGGTGGAGATTCCAGGGCGACTCACCCGTCGCTGCCTGCAACTCCACGGCGAACCGCGATTCATCCGACCAGGCGCTAAGCCGGGTACCGTCACCGTAGAAATAGCGGCAGATCTCATCGAGTCGGATGATCTTGAGATAGTCTTCGAGACGGGCGCCGGCCTCGATGAATAACTCCTCGAACACCTCCGGCATCGTGAGCAAAGACGGGCCGGTGTCGAACCGGTATCCGTCGATCGTCATGGAGCCGGCCTTCCCACCGACGTCATCGGACGCCTCGAAGACCGAAACGCTCCACCCCATCGAACGTAACCTGATCGCCGCCGAGAGCCCACCGAGACCTGCGCCAATGATTACTACCTTGCGTCTATCGCTCACAGAAAACCTTCCGCCGAATTCGCGTTATAATGGACCTTTACTGTCGCATCTGGTGGAAGCGACCGCCCGAACGTCGCACGATTGCCGACACAAGCGTCGGCGAAACCCGCTGGAGGACGCGCAGCAGCGTTCCTTTCCAGGTGAGAACGACCTTCTTTTTCCGCCGACGCACCGCACGTTCGATCGCGGAAGCGACTTCACGCTGGGTCATATCGTAACGCCGCTTGAGTTTCAGATTGGTGCCGTCGGCAGAGAGAATCTGCTTGTCCTCGTCATTCTCGGTGAACCCGAGATAGACTACCGAAACGTGCACACCGCTTGCAAGCAACTCACCGCGTAGCGATTCGGCGAGACCGGTTAACGCCATCTTCGCAGCGGCATAGATCGAGATACCGGGGAAGCCGGTCATTCCGGTGACACTCGATATGAAGACGATTGAGCCGTTTGTTCGGATGATCTGATCGAGAAAGGCCTGGGTGACCAATGCCGACCCGACCACATTCGTCTCCACAACCGTCGAAAAGACCTCCGGCGCAATATCGCGAAAGTTGCCGCGCATCGACATGCCGGCATTGTTGACCAGTACCGAGCATCCCCCAAGCGCTTCCGCGGCCTCCGCAAGCGCTCTCGCGGTTTCCGCTTCTGCAACATCGCCGCTAACGGCGCGGACTTCCGCCCCGAGCTGCTCGAGTATTTCTCGCACCTTCTCGAGCTTGGTCGCATCGCGACCGTGGATTACGAGTCTCGCACCCCCTTCGGCAAACTGTCGCGCCGTCTCCCGGCCTACCCCGGAGCTCGATCCGGTAACCGTAACGGTGTGATCGGCCCACCGGCGACGTTTGGGAGTTCGATGCTGCTGCTCCATGCTTCGAAGAATATTCCGGGTTGGCGTGCAAAAGCAAACGAGAGGTCGGCTCTCGTGGCGGGAGCGCCGTAGCGTGGCTGGTCCGCACAGGCGACCCGGCACGGGACCGAGACGGGGCCGGTCCCACTCTTGCATCGCTGGGGGCAATCAAGAATACTCTTCGTAACGACACGGTATCGCTTATCGCGCGCCAGGTGGAGGTTTGTGCAAACGCTTTGATCCGACTCTTTTCCGCTGTCCGGGCGACATTCGACACTTCTCGGCGAGAGACCGGAGGTCCGCCGGCATCTGCTGCCGATCATTCTAACGGGATTCTCCAGGCACTCTTCGCGAATCTCGATGAGGTCATACTCGTCATTGAAGGCGACGGCGGCACTATAGTGCAGGCCGGCGATGCATCAGAGCGTGTGTTCGGCTTTCCCCCGGCGGAGATGATCGGCGCTACCACCGAATCACTGCACATCGACACCGAGCACTTCAGCGACTTCGCTCGACGTATCGATGCGATTCCAGACCGTAATGAAGCGTTCATCGTGGAGTATCCGATGCGGCGGCGAGACGGCTCGCACTTCCCCGCCGAGATCCGCGTATCGGCGGTCGAGCTTCCGGACACGGCCCGTAACGGAGTCGTTGCGATAATTCGCGAACTCTCCGAGCGGGAGAAGGAGCTGCGGTGCCTGAATCGGATCTCGCAACTGATCGTTGAACACGGAGTGCGAAGCGACCGGCTGTACCGGGACGTGGTCAACAGCATACCGGCCGGCTTTCACTATCCGGACGCCACGCACTGCCGCGTGATCCTGCCGTCGAGTGAGTACCGCAGCGCGCACTTCCTTGAGACGGAGAACAAGCACGTTCGCGAGTTGATGGTCCATGGTAATGCGTACGGAAGGCTGGAGGTATACGTCGACACGACACACTTCGCGCAGAATACTCCGCCCTTTCTCCGCGAAGAAGACACGCTCCTCGACGTGATCGTCGAACGACTCGGTGCCGCGATCGAACAGCGAATCGACAGCGAAGCGGTTCTCGAATCGTCGCGGAAGCTCACCGCCGTCTTCGAGTCGGCACTCGACGCGATAGCGCTGATCGATGACGACCGCCGCTACATCGAGCTGAACCCGGCCGCACTCGAGCTGACCGGCCTCTCCCACGAAGAGGCTCGAGGGCGTGACATCGCGGAGATTATGCACGGGGCGGATCCTGAATCGCTCCTTGCTCGATGGCGACGGTTCAAGGAACACAGGTGGAGCACCGGTGAGTTCCGCCTCGCGCGAAGCGATGGTCAGATTCGCACGGTGGAGTTCTATGCAGTGGCGGATGTACTACCGGGCGTACATCTGTCGATCAACCGTGATATTACCGAACGTAAAGAGTATGAGAAGCAACTGAAGGCGGCGATCGACGAGCGCGAATCGCTGATTCGCGAGATCCACCATCGTGTGAAGAACAATCTGCAATTGGTGAGCAGTATGCTCAACCTGCAAATGCAGACGCTCGAGGGCGCCGACAGACGGGTTCTCGACACCGCACGGGCGCGAGTGAACGCCCTGGCCCTTGCCTACGAGCAACTCGTGAGGTCGGATCGCGTGGCGACGACCGACCTCAACAGCTATCTCGGGCCCCTCACCGCATCGCTCGCAGAGCTGAACACCCTTGTCAGCATTAACCTGAACGCACCAACGTTAACCATGGATGTCGATCGCGCCATCCCGATCGCGCTTATCGTTAACGAGCTGATTACCAACAGCCTGGAGCACGGTTTTCACGACAATCGAAGCGGGTCGGTGAGTATCACGGTGGATGCCGGCGCGGATGAGGAGATCGTTCTCGTTGTGGAAGACAACGGGTGCGGCTTTCCTGCGTCCCGGAGCGCGACGGACGGGACGGGTCTCGGCCTGCAACTCGTTCACTCGTTCGCCGAACAGCTCGGCGGCAGAATAACGATCGAAGGTGATAGCGGAGTGCGCGCCGAGTTACGCATACCTCGATAGGCGGGGTCGCACTGCGGCAACGCGCTTGAACCGCAGCATCAATCCCGGTACGGTATGCCACCGTTCACCCGGATATCTCGCCCGCGATCGTGGGACAACTGTATGACACGACATTCGAAGCAAAACCCAGACTCGATTCCCGACGCCGGGCAGCGGACATCGCTCGGAATGTATGCCGTGCTAACCGCCGTATTCAGCGGCGCGCTGGTCATCTCTGCGGTTCTCGCGACGAAGATCATCTCTGTCGGAGGCCTCTCGGTGCCTGCGGGAGTTCTCGCCTTCTCGCTCACCTTTCTGGCCACCGATATAACGAACGAGCTCTTCGGGCCACGTGCTGCCTATCGGATCGTTATCGCAGGATTCGTAACCCTCGCCTTCGTAGCCGCGCTCATCGCCCTCGCGATTGTCTGGCCGGCGGCGCCGATGTGGGACGAGCAGGAAGCATTCGAGGCGGTGCTGCTGCAAAGCGAGCGGGTCATTCTCGGAAGTGTTATCGCCTACATCTTCAGCCAGTCGATCGATGTCTGGTTGTTCGCGCGCATTCGACGGGCGACCGACGGGCGCTTCCTGTGGCTGCGGAACAACGCCTCCACCGCGGTGGCGCAGCTGCTCGATTCGGCGGTCTTCGTCACCGTCGCATTCGCCGGCGTGCTGCCGATCGCGCCGCTGATCTTCGGACAGTGGGTAGTGAAACTCGCGATTGCCGCCCTCGATACACCGATCGTGTATGGAATCGTGGCCTGGGCGGGCGGCCGGATAGGGAGAAGCAATGAGTCAAGAGAATGATGTGAACGAAGGCGCGACCGAAGCATCACCTTCCTTAAGTCAGCTCGGCGATGCGACACCCATTCCGCCGTCGCCGGAAGAGGCGAGGCTGGAGAGCGTCGCGAATCCCCATCGCGACCGGCTGTACGTCGTACGGTTCACCTGCCCGGAGTTTACCTCCCTCTGCCCGGTAACCGGACAGCCGGATTTCGCGCATCTGGTGATCGATTACGTACCGAGAGAGCTCATTGTCGAGAGCAAATCGCTGAAGCTCTACCTGACGTCGTTCCGAAATCACGGCGCGTTCCACGAGGAGTGCACCGTCGCGATCGCGAAGCGCCTCGAGACGCTCCTCGATCCGCACTGGCTGCGAATCGGCGGCTACTGGTACCCGCGCGGCGGTATTCCCATCGACGTCTTCTACCAGAGCGGTCCGCCACCGGGCGATGTCTGGATCGCCGAGCAGAGTGTCAGTCCATACCGCGGGCGAGGATGACCTTCAGAGGCGTTATTCGAGTGACCTTGCGTCGGACGCACGCGTCACCCTTATAATCCGTGCATGGGATTCACGCGAACTGTCCGCCTTCTAACGGCGGCAATGGGAAGCGTTCTCGCAGCGGTCGTTGTGATCGGAATAGTCATCGCAGTCCGACTGCGGACCGATGATCCGACTCCTATCTCCGAGCTCATGCCTGACGATGCCCGAATCGATCTGGATGATTACGACGGCTCGATGGCGGAGGGCGCACCGAAGATCCTCGTGCTCGGTACTCCGCATTTCGCGCAGGAAGATTACGGCTATGCCGAGTCGGAGTTCACGGAGGTCATACGCTCACTATCCCGGTTCAAGCCTGATCTTGTCGCCGTAGAGTACTTGCCGGGCGAATGGCCGCCGGGGGTTGGGCGTGACTATCGCCCCGAACTACCGTTCGAAAAACTCGCGGACAGTTGGGGAATGTCTGCCGATGACGCCGAGCGTCGGATCGATTCGCGGGAAGTGACGGAAGAAGGATGCCAACGTGGCCGCGCTCACTTCGTGGTCCGCGATCTGGTCAATGCTGGATACTGGTGGTCGCGTTACGACTGCAAAGAGATCTCGGAGAAGGATGCGATCGCTCAATGGTGGGAGGAGTTCCGCGAGAGCGAACACGCTCGCCTCGGTTACTCGATTGCCGAGAGGCACGACCTCCCCGCCCTCGTCCCTTTCGACGACCAGAGCGCTGACGCGCAATGGTTTCTCCATGAAGTTGCGCCACGTTCACTACTTGCCGGACGTTTCGATCTCCTGTGGGATCTCCTCCCGGATGTGAACCGCCGCTCCCGGGAGCTCGCCGGTTTTACTGAGGAGCACGATAATACGCTCCCCGAGTTACTCCACGCCCTCAACAGTCCGGAACGGATCGCGCGGCAATACTGGGCATACGAGCACAGCTTGCCCACGATAGACTTCAAGAATGCCGGTCAACGACAGCTCGACAAATACTGGACGCGAAACGAGCGTATGTTCGCTCGGCTCGACGACGCCGCAGAGGAACACGCCGCCGAACGGATACTTGCGATTACCGGTGCCGGACACAAGTACTTTCTGGATGAGCTCGCACGAGACGCCGACTATCGTTGGATCGATCCGCGGGAGTATCTACCGACGCCTTGAGACCAATGACGCTCTCTACCCTTTGACCGCACGGCACAGCGCCTCGATATTCTCCCACGGGACTTCCGGCTCGAGCACGTGCGTGGGAGCGAGTACGTATCCACCGCCACGCCCCAGCTCGTCGATGAGGCGCCGGCAGACCGACTCTACTTCCTCCGGCGTTCCGAACGGCATCGTCGTTTGCGTTCCGACCGCCCCGCGCAACGACAGCCGATCGCCGTACCGGCGCTTGATGTCGAACGGGTCCATGCATTCGGGCTGCACCGGATTGAGCTGATCGACTCCGATCTCGATCAAATCGTCGACGATCCCGGTCACATCGCCGTCGGAATGGTAGTCTATTATGATGGATGATGAGACCTGCCGCGCTGCTGCGATCACCGAGGCGAGACGCGGCTTGAGATAGCGTCGCCACATCTCCGGTGCGATCATCATTCCCCGCTGCGTCGCTACATCGTCGCCGAGATGCAGAATATCGGCGCCGGAAACTGCATACCGCCTCGCACACCCGCGGCGGATCGCTGTAATCCGGTCCATGTGGTACTCGGCAAGATCGGGACGTGTAGCGAGATCGATCATGAACGTTTCCATGCCGCGCATATACCACGCGATCTCAAAGATGGTGATGTTCATTGCCGCAACCGCTACGAGATCCGCTTCCTTTATCTCGGCGATCTCCTTCGCGGCCCTCGCCCAGTCGAAGTCGGCTTCCGCGTCCGGATACGGATAATCAGCAAACTCCTCGACGGTCGTGAACGCCTCCATCGGAGGCACCATTCGCTCGAAATGGGCAAAGCCGCCGGCGCGGTGGCCGACGCCCCAGGGGTCGATATAGGAGAGCTCATCCGGGTCTGCGAAATAGCGTTCGAAGTCGACTTCGCGCTCTCGCGGACCGGCGGAGAGCCACCGAAACGGCATACCGAAGTAATCCCGGTAGTCCGTTTTTCCGGTTCTCCGAGTGAACTCCTCCTCGAGCGACGGACAGAGATCGAACTCGAACGGAGTGAACCCCGTCGCGCGTCGGCGAATCGTGTCCAGGGTTCGACAGCGAACTGATTCCATTTGGCTGGCTCCTCATATGTTCGTTTCGGTCATGAACTACGTGCACGCTCATTCGCCGTCGATGCGACCGAACAGCTCCTCTTTACGATCGAGGTAATAGAGGTAGTTCTCATAGGTCACATCGGGCGGGCAGCGATGGTCACAGAACGGTATGAACCCGCCGCGCCTTACATACGGAATAAGCGAATCGAGATAGGCATCGATCGCCTTGCGGCCGGAGATCATCTTCATCTTGTCTACTCCACCCATGATCCGAAGCTCTCCCCGGTACTGGTCCAGCAACTCGCCCGGATGGGTGCATGAGCGTACTTCGTACGGAAAGAGCGTGTTGATGCCTCCCTCGAGAAACCCGGGCAGCAACGGTCGTACATCGCCGTCGGTATCGGTGTACCATAGCGTTATCCCGTGCGCTTCGAGTTTCGCTCGCAGCCTTTTATAGCGCGGTACCACAACACGCTCGAAGAATCCGACACTGACGATCGGTCCGCTATTGAAGCAGATGTCCTCCCAACCGGTTGCGAAATCGAAATCGAAGTGCGGCAGCACCTGGTCGAGAAAGCGCTCGACGAGGACACATGCACGCTCGACCATATCCTCTACCATCTCCGGGTAGTCGTAGGTCGCGTACGCCAGCCCCT
>PUOG01000256.1 GCA_003552745.1 Spirochaetaceae bacterium | reverse complement strand
TCGGCATCCGTTGGTCGGTGATCACGCGCGGCGCCGAGCCGACCGAGGCGACGAACGGGCGGATTTCGGTGGTCGTCCGTCCGCCCGCGGTCGAGGCGGTGAATCCGATCGGCAGCGGCGACTCGGTGACTTCGGGAATCCTCTCGGTGCTCGCCACAGCCGACGGCGACGGGCGACGCGGCGATCGACACCGGCTTCTCGATGACGACGAAGTGTTCGCCACAGCGGTAGTCGAGGGGGTGGCGGCCGGGACCGCGAATTGTCTCGACTGGAAGCCGGGGCGCATCGAGAAAGAGATGCTCGATCGGATTCGCGAACAGACGGATCTCGAGATCTTGTAGTCGATCCTCGCGCGCAATCACGGCGGCGCGGCTGTCGACATCAACCTCGATAAATCGAGCCCGGGCTTGCCTCGGCGGGCGGTCCGCCTGCACAATGGAACTCAAGCGGGAGGTTGCTATGCTGATGGATAACCTCACCCATAACGATCTGCAGCTGCTTGCGAGGTACGCAGGAGAGGAGCCGGCCGATGTACGTCGGCTGCGCGGTGATCGTGAGGCTGTTCGGCGGCGGATCCGCGACCGGCGCTTCTCCAATCGTCTGCTCGACGAGCGTGACGAGGTAATCGCAGCTTCCCCCTATCTGTTCTTCGTGACGATGCTGATGCGTGAGCGTGACGACCTCGCGAATCGTGCCTGGTCGTACGAGATGGCGACATCGCGAATGTCCATAATCTTCGATACAGCGCAGCTGATCGCGTTGCTCGATGACGAAGAACTCCTCGACTATCTCGCGATTATGCTCGCTTCGTTCGTCCGCGTGAATCAGTTCACCCGACTCACCGAGGTGCGCCGCGGGGTATTCCGGAGAATGCGCCTGAATACGCTCGATATCGAATCTATGCTCGATTACAGCCGCTATGTCGACGAGAGCGAGCGTTATGCCCTTTTCAAGCGAGTGGCCGACGTCTGTCTGTTCATGAACGGTATCTACGGCGAGCGGCTTCGATTCGACCGGGTGACCGGACGTCATTTTCGCCCGCCGACACGCGGACGGGCGAGTGCGAAGGATTACCGTGAGTGCGGCCGGCACTACTATCGGGAAGCCGCGCGGATCGCCGAGCGGCGCGACGTCGAAGGCCGTGATGTGCTGCTCGAACTCTCGCACTCGTTCGAGCTGGCGACGCGCTCGCTCGGTTTTCTCTCCGATCACTATCTCGCCACGTTACGGACGCGCGGATTCTCGCTGTAGCCGCTTGGGTCGCCGACCTCCATGCAGTGCGCGGGTCGGTAGTACCCGGTCTTCCCGGCGGCAGCACACAGACCGCAGTGCCTCCGCAGTCAGCCGATATGCACCGAAAACGCGATGAGCCACTGTGCGGCATAGTAGGTGGCCATGACGATTGCAGGTGAGTAGCGAAACGGTGTGCGAAACTGCTCGACGGCGAGAACCGAATCGGAAATGAGAAAGAGGATCCCTCCGACGAACGCGGCAAGTGTCCGCGGCTCGGGCGTCGAGGAATACTGCTCGAACGCCGCCCAGATCATGACCACCAACACCGCCGTATAGGCGATCGCCGGGAGGCGATAGACGCCCATACCGTTCCACAGAAACCACATGAGTGCCGCCCCGTACAGCGCCCCCAGCGGGATGACCACGAGCCGAGCCGGTGCTCCCGCCTCCGAGAAAAACGCGCCGATGTACATGAGATGAGCGAGGAAGAAAGCGAGCATGCCGGCGAGCAGATGCCTGTCGGCGCGCACGAGAAAGAGGTCGCCGGCAAGAGAGAGCACGAGCCCGGTCGCCACCAGTGCCCGGTAGACCGGCGACAACGCGGCGGTCGGCCAGAGCGCGAAGACGAGGATCACCACGGTGCCGAGCGCTTTGCTCACGTAGGTACCGGGGGATGTGCGAGCGCGCGCGCTCACTCGAATATGTACTGCAGCGCACACGATTACAATCGACGCGAATAGAATGGGAACCATAGGCGAATACCATTGTGACACGAGGTTGTCGCGGTATCGAGTGCGGAAAACGTGGGGTGCGGGAAGTGTGGCGGGGATCGGACGCCACCGTACGAGCCGTGTCGTGGATGCACGAATCGGGCGCCCGCTGTCCCCCGTGTGCTTCTCACGATCGGTGATTCCGTGCCTATACTTGCATCCATGCCGAATGCCATCGTCGCTCAGTCCGGCGGTCCGTCGCCGGTAATAAACGCCTCCCTGCAGGGAGTTATCGACGCTCGCGACAGCTTTCCCGGCAGCATCGATACGCTCTATGCGGCGAATCACGGTGTGGAGGGCATCCTCACCGAAGAGCTGATCGATCTCGATCGTGTGCCGGCAGAGGAGAGACAGCGCCTGCGCCAGACCCCGTCGGCCGGCGCGATCGGCACATGCCGGTACAAGCTGGGGGAGAGTCAGCAGGAAGATTTCCACCGAATCGTTGATGTATTCGCCGCGCACGACATTCGCTACTTCTTCTACATCGGAGGCAACGACTCGATGGATACCGCCGAAAAGGTCGCCGGGCTCGCCGCCGAGCGCGGCGTGGAGACGATCGTCACCGGCGTGCCGAAGACGATCGACAACGATCTCGGCGACGGTGAGTTCCGACTGATCGATCACACCCCCGGCTACGGCAGCGCTGCACGCTACTGGGCGTACATCACCCAGATTCTCGACGAGGAGAACCGCGGCATGCACACCTCCGAGGCGGTGAGCGTTATCCAGGCGATGGGACGCAACGCCGGTTTCATTCCGGCGGCCGCGCGGCTCGCCGACCCGGACCGGTCCATTCCTCTGCAACTCTACCTCGCTGAGAGCTCTCACACCCTCGAGAGCCTGACCGATAACGTCGCCGACCGGTTGCGCCGCGACGGCCGCTGCATCGTGGTGGTCAGCGAGGGGTTCGATGTGGGCAGCCTTGGTGAGGCGCACGACCGGTTCGGTCACATCGAGTACGGAGCGAGCCGAACGACCGTCGCGCAGGTAATCATCAACCATCTGAATGAGGTGGGACTGCCGGTAAGCGGCAGCGCCACCGCACAGGTGCCCGGTGTGCTGCAGCGCTCCACGTCGATCTTCGCCTCGCCGGTTGATATCGAAGAGGCGTATCAGGTCGGACGCAAGGCGGTGGAGATCGCGATCGGCGGTGAGAGCGGCTATATGGCGACGATTCTTCGACGCGACCGGGCGGCCGGCTACGAGGTCTACTACGATAAGGTGCCGCTCGGTGAGGTGGCTCGCAGCGCGCGAGTGCTTCCGGCGTCGTGGATCAGCGATGACGAGCTCGACGTGACCGACGACTTCGTTCGCTACGCACGGCCGCTGATCGGCGACGGTTGGCCGGGGACGCCGCTGCTCGACGGCGTGCAGCGCTTCGCCCGGATCGAGCCGGTTACCGTGGAGAAACTGCTGCCGGAGTATGTGCCGCAGTCACTGAGACGGTAGAGTGCGCGGCGGCGCGTTCATCCCCACGGAGATCGTTCCCAGGAAGATCAGGAGCGTGTCATGCCGAAGATTGCACTGATCGGCGCCGGCAGCGCCGTCTTTTCGGTCAACTTCATCAAGGATATCTGCCTCATGCCTGGGTTGCGGGAGAGCAGCATCTGGCTGATGGATATTGACGCCGAACGGCTCGAGGGAGTCTACACCGTGTGCGATCGGTTTGCCCGCGAGTTGGGAGCGACGTTGCGGATAGAGAAAACGACCGACCGCGGCGCGGCGCTGGCCGGCGCGGATATCGTGATAAACACCGCGCTCGCCGCGGGGCATGCGCGACTGCGAGACGGATGGGAGATCGCCCGGAAACACGGGTATCGCTTCGGCGGTAGCCTGCACATCGTCCATGACGAGGCGTTCTGGATCAATTTCTACCAGCTGCGCATGATCGAATCGATCCAGCGCGACATCTTCGAGCTCTGTCCGGATGCGTGGCACGTTCTGGTCGCGAATCCGGTCCAGGCGGCGGTCACATACCTCACGCGGAAATACCCCGGCGTGAGACTCGTCGGAATGTGTCACGGTTTCAGCGGCGTGTACGATCTTGCGCAGGTACTCGGGCTCGAGTCCGAGCAGCTTACTTTCGAGCTCCCCGGTGTGAATCATTTCCTGTGGCTCACGAGGTTCGATTATAAGGGAGAGGATGCCTTCCCGCTTATCGATCGGTGGATCGCCGAGGATGCCCCGGCATATTGGCAAACGCGCGGCTCGAGCGATCACCTCGGACCGAAGTCCGTCGACCTGTACCGTCGCTTCGGAGCATTTCCCATAGGAGATACGTGCACGCCCGGCGGCGGGTCGTGGGGCTACTGGTACCACGATTCACCGGAAACCGAACGGAGATGGCAGGAAGACCCGGAAGCGTGGTATGCGGATCACTTCTCCTCGGGAGAGAGCACGATCGCACGCCTGAGAGCGCTGCGCGAGGATCGGTCGAAACGGGTCTCCGACCTTTTCCGCGCAACGCCTTCGAGCGAAATGACCATTCCATTAGTCGATAGTCTTTTGAACGGGACCGAACGCGAAATCATCGTCAATATCCCGAACGCCGGATCGCTGGTGCCGGATGTTCCCACCGATTACCAGGTAGAGGTGCCCGCTCGAATTGACCGCCGAGGCATCGAGGGTATTCCCACCGACGGCCTGCCGACGCCGATTACCGCCTTTCTGCTCCGAGACCGGATCGCGAGCGTCGAGATGGAACTATCTGCGTTCGCCTCCGGATCGAAAGAGGCGTTGCTTCAGCTGATTATGATGGACCCATGGACACGGTCGGAGGCTCAGGCGGCCGATTTCCTGCGTGACCTGCTTGCCATGCCGTACCATAGCGAGATGGTCGCACACTACCGGTGAGCCGGCCAGGGACTATTCTACGCCGAAGTGCGCCGGCCACCGAATCCGTACGTCCAGCGGCTGGTCTGGTACTGCGACTCGCGTTTCAATGAGTCGATCAGCCGATCGATGCGTTCGCGGCGGGCGGCCTCATCCTGGGCCTTCCCTATCCACTGGAGGTTCCGTTTCTGTTCGGTGACCGGTCGCCGTTCGAACATCTGCCGGGCTCCGGCCTCCTGCAAACGGTGCCGCACGTCATGGGGAATGCTGACACTGGACCGACCGAAAAACTGAAAAATGCGCATACAGCCTGCTCCTGCACCGACCTGGTATTCTTCTCGTATCGGCAAGAATAACACACCCGTTCACGATTTCCAAGACATTCCGCTGTAAATGACTATAATAAATATATTTATATCGCACTCAAAAAGTTGCTGCTCCGATAGTTCATTTCCGGACAAAAAATGGACGGCTCTTCGGAGAAGTATTCGACCGGGAGGCCCGAGATGCGTACTATGTCGATATGGATGAAATAGTGATAGTCGATGAGCGGTTTCGCGAGCTTGCCCTGCCGAATGCGTGGCTGGAGAAGATATGCGGTGGAATGATGTGGGCCGAGGGTCCGGTCTACTTCGCCGACCTTGACCTGCTTCTGTGGAGCGACATACCGGCGAATCGGATGATGCGCCTTGCCGGCAGCTCGGTAACTGTGTTCAGGTCACCGTCCAACTACAGTAACGGCAATACGCGGGATCGTCAGGGGCGTCTCGTAACCTGCGAGCACGGAACGAGGCGGGTAACCAGGACCGAAATCGACGGGTCGATTACCGTGCTCGCAGACAGCTATCGAGGACGGCGTCTGAACTCGCCGAACGACGTCGTGGTGAAGTCAGACGGAACGATATGGTTTACCGATCCTGACTACGGGATTCTGACCGACTATGAAGGGTATCGTGCCGAGCCGGAACAGGACGGCCGCAATGTCTACCGTGTTGATCCCGCTTCAGGTACCGTCGAGATCGCCGCCGACGATCTGGCCCGACCGAACGGGCTCAGTTTTTCTCCCGATGAGTCGGTGCTGTACGTGTCGGATACCTCGGCGTCCCATGAACGTAACGGGAATCACCGTATTCGGGCTTTCCGCGTCGATGACCGCGGTCGCTTGTACGGATTGCGCGTGTTCGCGGAAGTCGAACCGGGGCTTCCCGACGGATTTCGAGTCGACGAGCGCGGCAATTTATGGACGAGCTGCGGAGAAGGGATCCACTGCTACTCGCCGGATGCGGAGCTCCTCGGGAAGGTGTTGATCCCGGAAGTCGTGTCAAACGTCACATTCGGAGGACAACGCCGGAACCGGCTTTTCATCACCGCCTCGACCTCGCTCTACTCCCTCTATGTAGCTGTTCGCGGGGCTAGTTGATAGTACGTTAGCACACGATCCTGCGAAACCATCTATGACGCTAACGGCTGGCCGCCACATCTCCGGCGGCGCGTATGACCAGCGGCTCGCCGTCCGGATCTACTTCGACAACCAGATCCAGTTCACCGGGCACATCGGTTTTCAGTCCTCCGACGAGTTCGATCGGGATCGCACCGACCTCGTTTTGTGCCGAAATGCGAACGGTCAGCGGGACACCGGCGCGACTCGCTCGCTCATCGCCGGTAATCGCTATCGAAACCTCATCTTCTCCAAGCGCTTCGAGCTCGACTTCCACGCTTTCGCGGTGTCTGATATAGGCGGCAACCTCACCAAAGGGGGCGATCCATATGTCTCGACTCTGCATCCCTTCGATAATCGCTGCGAGATCGCTTGGCCTGATCGGTTGCCACCCAAGACGTGGTGGAGCGAGTGAGCCGTCGTTGATGCCATGCAAGGTCACGACAGCCCAGCCTCCCTGGGAGTAGAGGGCCTCGGCTATCCCGATCCACTCCTCGGGTGGGTCGACCGGTCGAACCCCGATCGCATTCACGTTGAAGAGATCCTCCGGCGCGGCGCTCGCCGGATTCGCCTGATGTATTGAGCGGTACTGGTCGGGAATCGCCGCACCGCCCCGCGCGGCAATGTATACCTCGTCGGCGATCTGTCGGACTTCGCCGGTGCTGCGGAAGTACGGCCACGACATCGAAACCACCTCAACATCGGGCAGCTCCTCCTCGATCCGACGGCGCGATTCGACAAGCTCATACTCCGCATCGGCGTCGGGCCGGCTCAGATCGACGTGTGTTGCCCCGTGGCCACCGATCTCGTGGCCGGATTCGGCGAGCTCGCCGGCTTCTCTCCACGACATGAGACGCCGGATCGTACCACCGTCATCCCACACGCCGCGGTTCATTAAGTGACTTATAATGAAAAATGTGCCGCGAACCCCGTACTCGTCGAGCACCGGAGCACCGAGCGCGTACTGATCCCAGGTCCCGTCGTCGAAGGTAATGCTTGCCGCTGCACCGGCGAAGTCGCGCCAGGTAGCAATCTCGACGTCGAGATAGTCCTTGAGGGAGGGTGCCTCAGGTTGCGGTTCCGGCCTCGGCTCGGGCTCCGGCTCAGGGATCGGTTCGGGATCAGGGATTGGCTCGGGTTTGTCGGCAACCTCCGGGGGCTCCTCGCGTGCCTGCATGGCCGCGCACGCGATTGCGAACACCGCTACAAGAAAACAGATAACGGCGATCCTTATGTGGATCGGACAGCGATACGCGTGGAATTTGCGGAACAGTATACCCACCGTATTATACCGTATGTCCCCTCGCAGATAGTGTCAAACGAAAAGCAGGGAAGCTTACGAGGTGCGCATCCGCGTTCCACGGTGTACCAGCTGCAGGCCGACGCCGAACGGATCGCGCAGCATAATCATCGCATCATCGCCGACTTCCTTATACGCCTCCGCTACCGAAGCTCCTCCGGCTACGAGTTCGTCTGCGGCCGTACGCGGATCATCGACCTCGAAGGCTATGTGCAGTGCGAGCGTGTCGGTCTTTGGGAAGTCGATGCGGCCGGCGTCTCGGTTGTTATACAGCTCGAATACCACCGTACCGTCGGCGTCGGCGAGAAACGCCATCGCCCCGGGGACCTCGCGTACGACGCGAAGGCCGAGATGCTCTACGTACCACGCGACCGCGGCATCGCGGTCCGGGACGTTCAAAGCGACATGTTCGAACGCAGCCTTGATCATGACTGTATCTCATCGCATCGATTTCTGTAGCTCGTCAAGTCCGGTACGAGAAGCGGTTGTTCCAGGTTACGCGCCGACGCTGTCAACCGCTCGCGGCGCGCATGCTCCGGACCGTTGTGCGTGACCATCGGACGCATCGCATACCGTTCTCCGATGGCCGAAACCATCACTTCGGTGTCCACTGAGCGTCGCCTCTTCGTACTCGCAGTCGGGTTTGCATTCTCGGGGTACTCGACGTGACGCCGGGTGGCCGGGTATCTTGTGTCCGTTGAGGTGTGTCATGGAGCGTTTTATTGAACGTGCGTGGGAAGGCGCGGTACTGACAGTTTTCGCTATCGGTATGGTGCTCGGTATTCTCTGGGCTACGGTGCTCGGCGGCGTCGTGCTGCTGACCGCCTGGAGCATGTGGGTGGAAGTATTCGGTGGCGGATTCATTGCATTCTTCCAGTGGAGCGGTCAGCTGCTGGCCGCGGTTGGAATCGTGGCAGCGATCAGACTATCGACACGGTACGGGGCAAGATTCGCGCGGCTCCTCTTCGGCTCCCGAACCCGGCTCATATAGTTCTATTCGAAAACGACGTTGAGATTGTCGCCGGGGGCGGGGCCCGCCTGCGGCTGTCCGCCACAGTAGTTGCTGCAAAACCACTTCGTTCACGGTCCACTTCGCCTGGGTGTTTCAAAGGTAGGAGCTTCACAGGTGATCGTCAGCGCGAGCAGGAGAACAGATCTTCCAGCGTATTTCGGAGAGTGGTTCATGCGGCGAATCCGCGCCGGATACTGCGAGGTGGCAAATCCGTTCAATCCGAGGCAGGTCCGTCGCGTCGATCTCGCTCCCGATCAGGTCGACTGTATCGTCTTCTGGACGAGACATCCGCGATCGCTCTATCCGTATCTCATCGAGCTGGATCGCCTCGGATTCGTGTATTACTTCACCTGGACGGTGCTCGACTATCCGCGCTGCTTCGAACCGCAGCTTCCGGCGCTGGAGTCGCGGCTGCGCATGTTCAGGCGGATAAGCGAGCGGATCGGACCGCATCGCGTTGTCTGGCGCTACGATCCGATCGTCTTCACGTCGCTCACCGGTCCGGACTTCCACCTGAGCGCCTTCGATCGTATCGCGGCGCAGCTCGCGCCGTATGCCGACAGTGTCGTGGTCAGTGTCTACGACCACTACCGCAAGCTCGACGCCGGAATGGCCGAGCTCGCCCGAAGCGGTGCGCCGCTTACCGGTTTCGAAAACGATCGCGAAGCGCTGCGCCGGTTCATGGGCGAGCTCGCCTCGATTGCCGCCTCCTATGGCCTTGCGGTTCGAAGTTGCGCCGAAGAACACGATCTCGACGGTACGGGTATTTCGGAAGGAGCGTGTATCGATCCTGAGCGCATCGAGCAGATTACCGGCCGTCACCCCACTCCGGACAAAGATCCCGGCCAGCGGTCACGGTGCAGCTGCGTTCGGAGCATCGATATCGGCGCCTATGACACCTGCCCGGCCGGATGCGTCTACTGTTATGCGACCGGCCGGCGCGAACGCGTTGTCGGCCGTTTGAGTTCGCACGATCCGGGGAGCCCTTGCCTGGTCGAGGAAGCGAGAGGCGGAACTTCGGGCGCTTGAGATGCGGGCGAGCATCTTAAGCCCGGCGCGTCGTTTCTTGTTCCTATCGGGCCGCGAGTCGAGGTGCTGCTAATCCTCTCGGATTGCCACTCCGGAGTGGAAGATATGCTCGCGCATCTCCGCTTCGGCCCGGTCGCAGTCGTGGGCCTCGATCGTACGAACGATCCGCCGGTGATTGTCCTCGGGTATCGAGAGCTCGCGCTGGTGGGCGGTCATCTCCGCGCGTTGGAGAAGATGGAACAGATTGATGCGATGCAGCGTCTGTTCGAGCGACGTGTGTCCGGTCATCTGCGCCATCCGCAGGTGGAACCGGTAGTGCATGTCCCAGAACTCGTCGTCGATCTTCTGTTCGTTCTCATAGTTGTCGAGCTCCTGCGCCATCGTATAGAGCTCCTCGATTTCCTTCTCCGTTGCCTTCCTGCAGAGGATTCGGATGACCTGGCACTCGATCGCCTCGCGAAGCGCGAATCGATCTTGAATCGTCTCCGGAGTCAGAGTTATGACCCGCGATCCCCACTGCGGCTTCGACTCGACAAGCCCTTCGTCCTCGAGGCGGTGCAGCGCCTCGATCACCGGGATGATACTCACGCCGGTGAGCTCGGCCATTTTGCGGCGGCTGAGCTTCGTGCCCGGCGGCAGCTTCCCCGACAGAATGTTCGAGCAGATGATCTCGTAGGCGGTATCCGCCGATGTCCGGAAAGTATCTGTAGCGTTTGACACCGTTCCTCCCTTACTGTACGACTGTCGGGCAATCGAGAATGCCGACGGCGGTTTGCGTCGAGCATACCGCCGTCGATGAATGTCACGTACACTACCACCTAACAGTTATGCCGCCAACTGTGTTACAAATTGCCGTCGCGACTCCGTTCTGTGGGTGCTGCATGATCCAAGTCAGTCCCGTTCGCGTCGTTACAGCAGGTCCGCGAAGTACTCAGCCGCTGCTTCCCAATCGACCGAGGCATCGGGTTCCTTGCCGAGTTTCTCGTACAGTTTGCGTCGTGCCTTCTTGTCGTCCACTGCGATTCGGGCGGCGAACACCAGCACATCTTCGGCGACTTCGATCGGAACGACCACCAGGCCGTCCCAGTCGCAGCCGACTATGTCGCCCGGCCGGACGAGCACACCACCGAACGACACCGGCACCTGCACATCTTCCAGCTCAACCCTGCCCGGAATGATCGGTCGTCCGATTCCCGCACATGCAACCGGCGTTTTCTGGTCGATGACCTCGTCGGTATCGCGGCAATATCCGTCGGTGACGATCCCGTGTGCTCCGGCAGCCTGCATTTCCATCGAATTAGCGGATCCCCAGTATCCGCATTCACGAGAGCCGCCGGTTGACGTAACGATCACGCATCCATCCTTGACCTCTGCTGTCAGGTTGGCCCGCCAGCCACCCATTTCTCCCCAGATTGCGTGCTGGCGCAGCGCATCCTCTTTCTTTAAGGGGAACGGCATGTGACGATTCGCCGGGACCACGCGCATGGTGACCGCGGGACCCCAGAACTTCATGCCCATCCACAAGGGGCGAATCTTGTTCGACGGCAAGGTAACGTCGTTTCGACCGACGGCATCGAGACCGTCAGCTACGTCGGTCACTCGCAGAAAGTGGCGGAACCGTTCGGCTATCTCATACGGATTCTGATTACTCATTACTCCTCCAATGTGTAGTCTCATAACTGGTATAACAGTTATGTTTACATCAGCGTGAACCGTCGAGTTGAATCTGTCAAGCTCGTTGCTTTTATGTTCGTACGCGCCGGT
>PUOG01000110.1 GCA_003552745.1 Spirochaetaceae bacterium | reverse complement strand
TTGTACTCTTCGTCGCGGACATGCGGGAAATCGTTCTGCCCGAAGACCTCCCGTACCGACCAGCCGGCATATTCACGAAGCTGCAGATCGGCAAGTTGTGGATGATGCGAAAGGTTCACAACGACGAGCATCACCTCTTCGTTTCCGTCCTCGCCCGGAAGACGTCGGAGAAAACTCAGTACGTGCATGTTCGACGATTGGACGAAGTCGATGCTTCCGCGGCTGAACGCACGGAAGCGCTTGCGCATCGAGATGATGCGCTTCATCCACCAGAGCAGCGAACTCGTGTTCTGCTGCTGCGTCTCCACATTGATCGCTTCGTAGTGATACTCGGGATCGATGATGACCGGCAGGTAGAGTCGCTGCGGATTGGCGCGGGAGAACGCGGCGTTCTTGTCCGGACTCCACTGCATCGGCGTCCGCACCCCGTCTCGATCGCCGAGATAGACATTATCTCCCATACCGATCTCATCGCCGTAGTAGAGCACCGGCGTACCGGGTAACGAAAAAAGCAACACGTTCAGAAGTTCGATCAGCCGGCGGTTATTGTCGAGCAGGGGGGCGAGTCTGCGGCGGATCCCGAGATTGATCCGTTGCCGCGAATCGCGCGCGTAGACCTTGTACATGTAGTCGCGCTCTTCGTCGGTAACCATCTCGAGGGTGAGCTCGTCGTGATTTCGCAGGAAAATCCCCCACTGGCTGTTGTCCGGTATATCGGGGGTTTGCTCGAGAATGTCGATGATCGGAAATCGGTCCTCGCGCTTCACACCCATGAACAGTCGCGGCATAAGGGGAAAGTGAAAGCACATATGGCACTCATCGCCGTTGCCGAAGTATTCGACCGCATCCTCGGGCCACTGATTCGCTTCGGCGAGCAGCATCCGGTCCTCGAACTTCGAATCCACGTGCGAGCGGAACTGCCGCAGGAACTCGTGCGTCTCAGGGAGGTTCTCGCAGTTCGTGCCGTCCCGCTCGAAGAGGTACGGAACGGCGTCGAGGCGCACCCCATCCACCCCCATTCCGAACCAGAAGTCGACGAGTTTGAACACCGCCGCACGCACATCGGGGCTGTCGAAGTTGAGATCGGGCTGATTCGAATAGAAGCGATGCCAGTAGTACTGGCCGGCGACCGGATCCCAGGTCCAGTTCGACGTCTCGTAGTCCTTGAAGATAATCCGTGCATCGGAGTAGCGGTCGGGCGTGTCGCTCCAGACGTAGAAGTTCCGGTGTTTACTGTCGCGGGGTGCACGCCGCGCTCGCTCGAACCACGGATGTTGATTCGAGGTATGGTTGATGACGAGCTCGGTGATCACCCTGATTTCCCGTGCGTGTGCCTCGCTCAGGAGTCGCTTGAAATCGCGCAGGGTGCCGTACGCCGGATGTACGTTCGTATAGTCGGAGATATCGTATCCGTCGTCGAACCATGGAGAGGGATAGAACGGCAGAAGCCATATCGCCGTTACGCCGAGATTGGAGAGGTAGTCGAGTTTCTTCGTGAGACCGCGAAAATCGCCCATCCCGTCGCCGTTCGAATCGTGAAAGGCGCGTACGTGCAGCTCGTAGATGATCGCGTCCTTGTACCATTCGCTCTGTGTTGCCATTCTATGTTCCTGACTTCGTTCCGGAGATCTCGACCGAAAGGATATGAACCGGAAGGGTGCCCGGATCAAGCATGACGAAGTTCCACGCCTCTCGCCATGTATAGCGCTCGCCGGTCAGAAGATCGGTGAGAAAGATCGGCTGCTCGGCGGGTAGCCCGAAGCTTGCCGCGGAAAATTCGACCCACCCGCTTTGCGTATGGTGCGGGTCGAAGTTCACCACCATGAGCATCACGTCTTCCGGTGAGCCTTCGGCATCGAGAGTGCTCTTCGAGTAGCACAGCAGTTGCGGATTGTCGACATCGTGGAAGTGGGTGTTTTCATTGCTCATAAGGGCGGGATGTTCTCGCCGGATCGCGTTCATTCGCCGCAGCAACCAGGCGAGGCTGTGCGGGGCATCGAACTCCCATTTCCTGATCTGGTACTTCTCCGAGTGCAGATACTCCTCACTTCCCGGCTCACGAGGCACGTGCTCCTGTAACTCGAACGCCGGACCGTAAATTCCGTAGTTCGCGCTGAGCGTGGAGGCGAGCACGTAGCGGGCGATAAACGCCGGGCGACCGCCGACCTGCAGATCGGCGTGGAGAATATCCGGAGTATTCGGCCAGAAACTCGGCCGGAACGCCCACCGTACCGAATCGGAGACGAGCTCTTCGACGTATGAGCGCATCTCTGCGGCGGTATTACGCCAGGTGAAATAGGTGTAGCCGAGCGTGAAGCCGAGTTTACCCAGGCGATACATCACATTCGGGCGAGTGAAAGCTTCCGAGAGCAGGATCACATTAGGGTCGCGTGACTTGAGCTCGGCGATGCACCATTCCCAGAACGGGAATGCCTTCGTGTGTGGATTATCCACCCGGAAGATACGAACGCCATGGTCCATCCAGAAGAAGAACACATCACGCAGTGCCTGCCACAGTCCCCACCAATCTTCACTTTCGAAATTGAGCGGATAGATGTCCTGGTACTTCTTCGGAGGATTCTCCGCATACTGGATAGAGCCGTCCGGCCGGATGTGAAACCAGTCGGGGTGTTCGCTTACCCACGGGTGGTCGGGTGCACACTGGAAAGCGATGTCGAGTGCGATCTCCAGTCCGTGATCGTGCGTGGCTTTGACGAGATGGTCGAAATCATCGAGAGTTCCGAGCTGCGGGTGTACGCTCGTGTGTCCCCCCTCATCCGAGCCTATGGCCCACGGAGAGCCGGTGTCTTCAGGCTTCGGGTCGAGCGTATTGTTGCGCCCCTTTCTGTTGACCCGACCGATCGGATGAATCGGAGGCAGATAGACGATGTCGAAACCGAGATCGGCAACGTACGCCAGGCGGCCTTCCACATCGGCGAATGTACCGTGTCGCTTACCGTCGGGGGCTGTCGAGCGCGGGAAGAGCTCGTACCACGCGGCGAAACGCGCTATCTCGCGGTCGACCCACACCGGATATGTCCGATCGGTGACCGTCGCATGATCGCGGGGCCCGTAGCGATGAAACGGATCGACCAGCCCGTCGTCGAGCGCACGCTTGACCGCTTCCGTGGTATCGGTCTTCTGCTCGAGGATCTCCGCCGACCGAGTGAACAGCTCGGCGCCGTCGTCCGTGTTCTCCGCTGCCCGCCGCAGCAGTGTGGCAAGCTCGAGCTGATCGAGGTGCGATTCGACACCGGCGTCACTCTTCTTGCGAATCGAGTAACGCAACGTCTCGAAGTGGTCTACCCACCCCTCGATCCTGAACTCCCACGGGCCGACTCGATCGGGAATGAACTCCGCGGTGAAGCGATCGTTTGCGTGCGGCTGCATTACCGTCTCTTTCCATGCGGCCGGACGCTTACCGCCGCGATAACGGTAGTGCAGCGCGGCGGCGATCTTATCGTGGCCGTCGCCGAACACGTACGCTTCGACGCGTACCCGATCGCCGACGATCGCCTTGGCCTCGAATCGTCCGGCATCTACGGCCGGAGAAACGCGTTCGATGACTGTGCGGCTGCGCGCCGACTGACTATCCGGAATTCGACTCATGTTTGATGAAGGGTACAGGATAGCTGCGGACATTGTCACGGCGGCATCGCTCGCGATACGGTAGCAGCGATGAATGAGCTCTTTCGGATACCGCTTTTCCCACTTGGAGTCGTGCTACTGCCCGGCCTCCCGCTTCCGCTCCATATATTCGAGGAGCGATACAAGGAGATGATCAACTACTGCATCAACGAGCATCAGGAGTTCGGTATCGCCTACTACGACGGTAGTAAGCTGCGCAGCAACGGGTGTGCAGCGAGAATCGACAACGTTCTCAAACGGTACAGCGACGGGCGTCTCGACATTATGACCGTAGGAACCCGCAGATTCCGCGTCACGGCTGTAGACTCAAGCCAGTCGTTCCTTCAGGCGGATGTCGAATTCTACACCGATAGCGACGCCGGCGAGCCGGACGTCGAGACCGAGCGGCAGGGAGCGCTCGACGCGCTGAACGAGTTCGCCCGATACAGTGAACGGCCGATAGATACCGATACACTCGCCGAGCTCGATCCGACCGCCCTCTCCTTCCTCATCGCGGGCACCGATGCGTTCAGCTCCGCCGAGAAGCAGCGCCTTCTCGAGATCGATTCCACCCGCGAACGCTTGCAGAAGTGCGTCATGGCGCTCGAGCAGACGCTCGCCCGATTGCGGTTGAATGAAGAGATCAAGCAGATCATCGGGACGAACGGGCATTTCCCCGATGCGTTCGGAAGTTGACGGTGGTGCGATCGTTGGAGCTATCGCGCCGCTCGACGATCCAGAGCCCCGCGGCAATTATGCAGGCGAGCGCGAACGCAACGGCGACCACGACATCTGCGACCATCGCGTCGATCTCGAGCCCGATGAGTCGCAGCACCAGGTACTGGATGTAGCTTCGCGGCAGGCCGGTCTCGCCGAGTTGCCTCAGCACGCGCCAGTGCCAGTCGGTCAACGGGCAGTACCCGATTGTCGTGAAGAGCCCGATGCCGAACCAGCTGAAGGCTGTAGCCGCAACCGCATAGCGGTGTGCGCGGCGGGTGTATCGATGGATCCATCCGGTGAGAATGAACAGTACGAATAGCGTGTGAAAGACGACGAAGAAGAGGTCGAGCGCGCGCAAGATGCTATCACTCATTGTCGCTGCTCCCTTATCATTATGGGTATCGCATTGCGGTCGACGACGACAAGGGGCGGGCGAGAATATTGGTGAACATGCACGACCGATTGGATAGAATGCTCCGCTCGCTCGATTACACCTCGCGAGGCAACCGGCTCATGGCAGTCGAAGACCGGGTGCTCGCACTCGCCGCGTGGGGATGTGATTCACGCCTGCGCGAGATGCTTCTTGCGAGCATACCGGGGAGAAAACGAGCTCGTGTCGAGGAAGAGCTGCGGCTGCTCGAGCGGCGCCGCTTTTCCCGGCGCGATGCAGGCGATGCACTCGCGACGGTTGTTGCGCGTCTCGAGGGACGAGCGGCGCGATCGAAGTCGGGCTATCTCCGTCCGAGTGGAAGAGGCGATTGATGGGCACAAGTGATATGCCGGAGCGCGACGCCGATCGACCGAACAGCGGTTCAAAGGGTCGGAGGTGGTGGCGCCTCGACTCACGGGCGGTTCGGACGGCGGCGCCGATTCTGGTCGGCCACTGGCCGTTCGCGATAGCGTACGTCCTGGTGGGACGCGGCGCGGGGCTCGAGGCGGGAGAGCTCATGCTGATGTCGGCGACGGTGTTTGCCGGAGCCTCGCAGTTGATCGTCGTCACCATGATGCGGGAAGGGGTATTCGCCCTCGGGGTTCTGACCGCGACAACGCTTGTGGTGAATCTCCGGCATCTTCTGCTGGGAGCAACGCTCGCGCCGCATCTCGAACGGCACCGGTTTTCTACGCAGGCGCTGGTAGCCTTCTTTCTCATCGATGAGTCGTTCGCGCTGACGATGAGTGAGACCGAATCTCGTGGATTCAGACTGCGCTACTTCTTCAGTGCCGGCGTGCTGTTCTACGCGAATTGGCTTACGGCGGCTTTGGTTGGAATCGCTCTCACCGATCTCATCGGCGACCCGAAAGCGCTGCCGCTCGATTTCGTAATGCCGGCTACATTCATGGTCCTCGTGATTCCGTTCCTGCGTGACCGGGCGGGCCGAATCGCCGCCGGCAGTGCTGCGATCGTCTCACTTCTCGCATCGCTTCTCATGCCCGGATACTGGTATGTGGCCGCCGCGGCAATTGCTGCCGTTGCGGCCGGAATACTGGCCGAGGCGAAACACGAATCACGGAGTGAGTATGAGAGCTGAGATAGCGGCGCTGATACTTCTGCTTGCTGCGGTCACGTATGCAACTCGAATCGGTGCGTTCGCCGTCCTGAGCCGAACCGGGATTCCGCGGTGGTTGCGAAGGGCGGTGCGCTACGTACCGGTGGGCGTGCTGGTGGCACTGATCGTGCCGGCCATCGTGGCACCGGAAGGGACCGTGGCCCTCGGGACGGACAACCCATACTTCGTCGCCGGCGTGGTTGCGGCAATTGCCGCGTGGCGTACGCGGAACATCGTGATCACCCTCGTAGCGGGATTCGCGGTGCTCGCATTCGCGTACGGAGTGTTCTGAGAAACCAAAAGCAAAGCGCCGACTGCCCACCGGAAAGCGGCGAGCGACGGCGCTTCGAACTTCGAACTACGGGCGGGACGATCAGTCGTTCGGTTCGTTTTCCGGCTTCGACTCGATCGGTTTTGGTTCCGCCGGAGCGGGCAGCGCTTCAAACTGCGAGTAGCCGAGCAACAGTAGAAGCGAAGTGAATCCGACATAGACACCGCTAACCAACAGCCCGATGATCGCTCCGACCCACGGAATAATCGCGAAAATCGCCGATAAGATCACGAAGAGGACACCGACAGCGAGTAGGACCAGGAAGAGAATCAGCGACTCGCTGAAGTTGGTCTTTACCATGTCGAAACTCTTCTTCAACGCTCCGAGCGCATCGTATTCACCGGCGACCACTGCGACGAAGGTGAACATAAGCAGGAACGCGACGATCACTCCGGGGAGCACGAGGAGTGCTGTGCCGATTCCAACCAGCAGACCGGCTATCACCGAGGCGATGACGAGCGGAACGACGCGCACCTTGACGATGTCGTACGCCTTGCGAAGACTCGCATCGCGCCCGTCGGCAATCTGGTGTGCAACCGCGATCGTCATGCCGTGCCCGAGCAACGTCGCAATGGCGCTTAGTGCGCCGAAGATCATCGCAATGACGATCGACCTGCCGACCATGCCCGAGGCGAGAATCGACATAATCCCGGTGCCCGGACCGAGCTCCACCGTCTGCGATCCGGCAGCGAGCCCGCCGAGCATCGAAATAAGCCCGGCGACCAGCGTCGCGACAATCGTCGGAACGAACAGAACGATGTTTCGTCGCGATAGATTAACGCCTCTCACCAGCATTTCTTTGGTATTCATACGTAACGAACCTCCTTCAAGGTTTCCTAGTCAAAGTAACCGGGAAGAGTCCCAGCGTCTACGAACTTGACTGAAAAACCATCGACGTTGGTAAAAGGTTAACGCACGCGCTGAAGATTTTGTAGGTTTGCCATGGTCGAACGCCGAAAGAGATGCTTCAACCATCAATCATGGAGATCTCGCGCGACAGATCCCGGAGTTGGAGATAGGTGTTTACGTACTGATCTACGTACGGGCGGTATCTCTCGGTCTCCTCCGGGCGCGGCTCTACTGTCCGATCGCGGTGTACCATAGCGCCGGCGGCGGTTGCGAGATCGGGGAACGTGCCGGCGGCAACTGTCGCGGCAACTGCCGAGCCGAGGCATGCTGCCTGCTGTTCCCTGTTAATGGAGATTGGCAGACCGACGATGTCGGCGTGCAGCTGCATCCACAGCGCGCTTCGCGTTGCCCCCCCACATGCAATGATCTGACTCGGCTCGAACCCGTTTTCCCGCATCGTGCGGAAGATGACCGCCGTTCCGTAGGCGACGCCTTCGAGGATCGCTCGATAGACATGTGCGGTGGTATGCCGTAGCGTCAATCCGCGGATAACCCCACGGCTTGTGGGGTCGACCCACGGCGTGCGATTTCCTTGCCAATGCTCGAGCACTACCAACCCTTCGGAACCTGGAGGAATCGCAGCCGCCTCCCGGTTCAACGTGTCGTAGACGCTTTCGCCGTGTGATGCCGCCGATTCAACGGTTTTCGCCCCGACGAAACTCTCGGTGAACCAGTGCAGCACCGAGCCTGTTGATGTTTGACCGCTCTCGATAACGTGCAGTCCCGGCACGACAGCGTCGGGGCAGCTACCGAAGAAACCGCGGGCATGCAGCTCCCGTGGCGAGAAGCCGACCAATGCGTGGGACGAACCGGTACTCAGAGCAACACAGCCGGAGTGAATCGCATTCACTCCGATCGATGCCATCCAGGCATCGCCGCCGACGACGGCCACCGGTGTACCCTCGCACAATCCGGTAATGTCGGCGAATGAGCGCTGAACCGAGCCTGCCTGTTCGCCGAGGGGGTGCACTGGGCGAGGCAAGCGGCTCGAGATATCGTCGAGGCCCATCGCCTCGTAGAAGTCCAGCGGATAGTCGCCATCGCGCACATCGTAGAACCATCGAACCGAGGCGGTGTTGATATTCGCGGAGAGGTTACCGGTTATCACGTAGGTCAACCAATCGACCTCTTCGAGGATGAGCGTGCAGCGATCGTAGATCTCCGGCTCATTGCGTTTGACCCAAAGAGCGCGTGCCGGGAACCATTCGGCGGAAACCGGACCGTATCCGGCGTACTTGCGCGCCGCGTGGTCGATGGTGCTCGCCTCGCGTGCCTCCGATGCCGCCCGAACATCCATCCACGTAATTGCGTTGCGCAACGGCCTGCGCGCCCGATCGAGGAACACCAGAGTGCAGGTGGTACCGTCGACACCGATACCGGAGATCTCCTGTCCGTCGACGTCCGCGTCGGCAAGAGCAGCTCGGATCGCATCTTCCATAGCGGTACGCCAGTCGGCCGGTCGCTGCTCGGCCCAGCCGGCGTGCTCGTAAATCGTGTGATTGTCGGCGACACCCGCGCCGAGACACGTCCCGCCGGTATCGTAGATCGCCGCCCGTATGCTTTCGGTGCCGGCATCAATGCCGAGATAGTACCTGTCCATGCCGCCGGTACCGTACCACCGTTTCCGGCGGGGGGCAACGAAGGCGGTGATGGTGGTATACTTTACCAATGGCGCGAACAGTGTGGCAGAGACGCTTTCTCGTCGTCACCGGAGTGATCGAGTTGCTGATCCTGACTCCCGCCTTTCTCTTTATCGTGTTGCTGGGCTTCCACGGCTTCGTTGCCGGTGAGGCGGGAACCATGATAGGCCTTTTCTCCGCTGCGATTCTGCTGTTCCTGTTCCCATATCTTGCCGTTCGCCTCGCAGCAGTGCTCGGATTGAGAAAGAACAATCGGTGGGCCCCCGCTCTCTGTCTCATTCTCTCGTTACTGGTCCTGGCGTCGGTGCTCTTCACGCTTACAGAGTTACCCGCATTGTTGATTCTGTTGGTTGCTTATCTCGGTCTTTCGATCTGGGCGGCCGTGGGATGCTTGAGACACTACGTGGCCGAATCGGGACGCTGAAAAGCCGCGACACTGCGGTTGACTCTCGGGTGACGCTTGCCCGCGTACATTTGCTTTCCAACTCCCAAATTGTGTGATTCAATACGCGATATCTTTGCATGCGCGATATTGTGCGGTGTAACGCACGATCTCGTTGAATACTTGGGGAGGTAGATATGGCGAGCTTGTCGGTTCAGTCATTGTTGCAGACGGCGTTCGCCCGGGGCATCAAGAATATCGTGCCGCTGGTCGTAAACGCTCTGCTCTGGTTGGTTACCGTATGGATCCCGTACATAAATATAGGGACAACCATCGGTCTGTATGTCGGTGTAATCGCGAAAATGGCGCGCGGCGAGGCGATTTCGCCGGTCGAGATTTTCGACTCCGACTATCGCAAGTATATGGGAGGTTACTTTCTCGTAACCGGGCTGATGATGGCCGGCGTCAGTTTCGCTTTCATGCTGTTCATCGTCCCCGGAATCATCCTGGGAATTGCCTGGCTTATTGCGCCGTTGCTCGTGGTCGATCAGGCTCTCAATCCCATGGAAGCTCTTCAGAAGAGTAACGAGCTGACGTGGGGCAATAAGGCGAAGATATTCCTGGCGCAGCTTCTGCTCGGTGTGGCGATCTTCATCCTGTACTGGATAGCCGGTCTCATCGGGGAGGCGGTCGCTGCGCTCGGAACGCTGCTTACGATCATCGTAGCACTCGTTGCCGTCTCCGCTACTATCGCCTTGAACTCGGCAATCTATGGCGATCTCACCGGGATAACCGGCGGAAGCGATAGCAGCCAGGCGTAAGGTTCCGCTTCGCGGAGGCCTCATCACCGCGCGCGATTTCTCGCTCATCGCTCCGCCCGAAATCGCGCGCACGGTGAACACCAACCCTGCTTGTATTTGACACAGGTACGAAATAGAGGATAACGTACCTGGCATATGGACAAAACGGATGTTTTGTATCTGCAAGAGGTACAACAACGCCGGGTGAACGCCCTTCCATCGCGATTGCGTCCGTTTACCGCCCAGTCGCGAGAGCTGCCGCGCGGTCTTCTTCTCACAGGTGCCCGAGGTGTCGGAAAGACCACCTTCCTTCTTCATCATGCCCGCGAAAAAGAAATGCTCTACATTTCGGCCGACAATCCCCGAGTTGCCGATCTGAGCCTGTACGATGCAGGCCATACGGCGTTTCTTGCCGGATATGCCGGACTTATCGTCGATGAGGTTCACTTCGCACGAGAGTGGAGCGTACACGCCAAGGCATTGTACGATGATTATCCTGATCGGGTGCTTTGGCTCAGCGATTCATCATCTTTAATTCTCCGGTCGGCTGCGGCTGATGTAAGCCGCCGATTCGTCGCACTCACCATGCCGCTGCTTTCTTTCCGGGAATTTCTGGCCCTCACACAGGAGCGGAACCATCCTCCGTTCGACCCTTTCGGGTCGATTCCATTGTCGGCGGATGCATCGCTCCTGCGTTCATTCGGCGAATACCGGGCATACGGTACACGCCCGTTTTTTCGTGAGGGCCACTACTCAGAACGCCTCCAGGAAGTCATCAACAAGACCATCCACTACGATATCCCCTTCCTGCTTCCATCAGTCACTGATGGCAATCTCCGTCTCATGAACGCGGTAATCGGCACCCTCGCACACGCGAGCGTACCGAGGTTGCATGTGCGTTCGCTGTGTGCCGACTGGGGTATCGGCTCCGAGAAGCTCTATCAGCTTTTGTTCGCGATGGAGTCGGTGGGACTGATCACGATCGTACGCCGGCAGAACGATCGCAAGGCGAAATCTGTTGGAGATAAGCTTTTCTTCGGTGATCCGACAATGTACTCGGTGCTCGGTGGTGATGCCGGCAACGCCCGAGAGGCACTCGTCGTCTCGTTACTCAGACAGAGCGGACACAGAGTCGAGGCGACGCGCGATGACTCGACAGGAGATTTCGTCGTCGACGGCCGCACAACTCTCGAAGTAGGCGGGCGTTCGAAGAAGGCCAAGTCGGCGGACTTCGTTGTGCGCGACGATCTCGACATAGCGACCGGCAATGCTATTCCGCTGTGGGCACTGGGGTTCGCGTACTGAACCCCCCTCCGCGTGAGATTCGGGAACCTGGCGCCGGAGGAGCTCGCGCGCGAGCTCGACGGCGTGGCGCTTGTACCGCAACTGGCCGGCCGAGCACAACTCGACGCAACCCCACATCATCATAAGGAGATCGCGTGTCATGAACTCGGCAGGGGGTGTGAAATCATCCGGCGCGCCGTGAT
>PUOG01000195.1 GCA_003552745.1 Spirochaetaceae bacterium | reverse complement strand
CCATGATGTGCTGAAGCGCGGTTACTCCGTCCATTTTCGGCATGGTGATGTCCATGGTAACGACATCGACGTTCGGATAGAGCTCTTTGTACTTCTCAATGCCTTCCTGACCGTCAGCTGCGGTCGCGACGACGTTGAACCCGGCGGAGGTGAGTATTTGCGAGAGCTGCTTCGCAACGAACATGGAATCATCGATCAATAACGCACGATACGGCGAGCCGTCGTCCTTGATGCCTTGCGGCTCACTGGCGTTAATGTTCGGGTAATCACCCTTCGCTTGCATGTACTGCCTCCGAGATCTGTTGACTCGAACGGTACGGGATTTGAGGTCAAATATCAAGCAAACGAGGCAGGGAAGCGACGCCCTTCTATGGTGAAAGACGCCGCTTGACGGTATTTTTATATCGATTTTTACATCAATTCTTAACTGGCACTGATCTAGCAGGAACCGTGCCAGGTTGATGACCGATACGCAAGTGGGAATTATTTCGTTCTGGCAAAGTGAATTACAGATCTGGGGTGCACGCGTCGTGATTGCGGTCTCGGTTACAGCACAATGCACTTCGCATAGCAGAGCCGCATCCCATGCATTCTGCATCGGTAACTATCGAATTCGTATAGCCACCGCTATCCTCGCTTCTGCAGTCGTCGGCTCAAAGTGCTCTGAGAGACGCCGAGCAGACGCGCAGCGTGCGTCTGATTGCCGCCGGATTTTCGGAATGCGAGATCGATGAGATAGTCTTCGACCTCTTCAAGGGTTGGAAAGCGTGAGCCGATCCGTATCGGCGGATGGTCCGCCGCTTCTCGATCCGCCGCGGAAGCTCGGGTCGATGGTTCGGATTCCTCCCCGGAGGCGGCAACACGTACTCCGTCGTCTCCATGTCCGTCGCCGAGTGTCATACCGAGTCGGGCCTCTATGGTCGACAGATCCAGCTCGTCGCCGCGAGAGGTACTGAGCGCATCGTACATGAGCGACTGCAGCTCGCGCACGTTGCCCGGAAACCGGTATCGCTCGAGCCCGCGGTAGACACTCTCCGGCACGCGCGGCGGCTGACGGTCGAGCGATTCAGCGGCCTCATGCACGAAGTGATCTACGAGCACCGGAATATCGCCACGCCGGTCGCGAAGCGGCGGGATTCGGACCGTGTGAGCAATCAGACGGTAGTAGAGATCGCGGCGGAAGGTGCCGTCTCGCTGCTTCGCGTCGAGATCGGCGTTCGTCGCCGCTACGATCCGAACCCGAGCCTTACGAGGTACGTCGGAACCGAGCGGATAGTACTCCTCCTCCTGTAGTAGTCGCAGGAGCTTCAGCTGAGCGTTGATCGCCATATCACCGATCTCATCAAGAAAGAGCGTACCGTCGGTCGCCTGGTCGATCAGACCGCGCCGGTCCGAAGCGGCTCCCGTATACGCTCCCTTTTCGTGTCCGAACAGTGTGTCGCTGACCATCGCATCGTCGAGTCCACTGACGTTCACCGCAACGAAGCGCCCGGTGCGACCGCTGAGTTCGTGAACGGCTCGTGCCACGAGCTCCTTACCGCTTCCGCTCTCTCCAATAATGAGCACACTCTTCGGGGAGGTGGCGATCGCCTCGACGTAGGCGAACATCCGGTACATTTCCGGGCTGCGCGTTACGATAGCGGCGAACGCGTCGGGGTTATCGAGCTCGTTCGCGCCGACGTGCGTAGAAAGGGTGCTGACCTCACGCTCGAGCTCCCGGATACGGAGAGCGTGCCGAACGGCGGTTACAAGGCGCGGGCCGTCGACCGGTTTCGACATGAAGTCGAACGCACCCTGCTTCATGCATTCGACGGCGGTGTCGACCCGGTCGATCGCGGTGATCACGATTACCGTCACGTGAGGCGCGTGCTCGTTCATCTGCGAGAGCAGCTCGATTCCGCCGATATGCGGCATATGGAGATCGAGGAGAACAAGGGAAATCTCCTTCTCCTCAACAACTGTCATGACCTCGCGGCTGTCGGTGCACACAACGGGACGACCGAGACCGGCGGCCTCGATCTCGGCCATATAGAGTTCCGCGGTCAAATCATCATCATCGACTATCAGTATCCGCTCGACCACATCCATTCGTCCCTCACCGCTCCGGTGGTCACAGCGTAACGCGCAGGTGCTCGTGGTAGAGCTCGTCCCGCAAGCTTTGCACCCCCGGATCGCTAATATAATCATCGAAGCGCATGAGCTTGTCGATAACACCGTTGGGAGTAATTTCGATAATCCGATTCGCAATGCTGTCGACGAACTGATGATCGTGCGAGGTGAACAGAACTACTCCGTCGAATTCGATCAACCCGTTGTTCAGCGCCTGGATGCTTTCAAGATCAAGATGGTTGGTCGGGTCGTCCATGATGAGTACGTTCGGCGATTCGAGCATCATCTTCGACAGGAGCACGCGCACGCGTTCGCCGCCGCTCAACACATCCATCGGCTTGAGTGCGTCGTCGCCCGAAAACAGCATGCGCCCGAGAAAGCCCCGCACGTAGCTCGGATCCTTCTCGGTCGTGAAGCCTCGCAGCCAGTCGGCGATCCGGGTCTTTCCGTGAACGACACGCGCCGCCTCGTTGGGAAAGTAGCTCGGTTGAATCGTTACGCCCCAGCTGTAGCTCCCCGAATCCGGCTCATGCTCGCCGGCGATGATGTCGAAGAGCATCGAAGCGCGTGAGGTGTAGGGGCCGACGAACGCGATCTTATCGCCCCGGTTCACCACGAGGCTGAAATCATCGAGTAAGCGCTCTCCCTCGAAAGTGGCGGTGAGATGGTGTATCTCGAGGACATTCTTACCCGGCTCCCGCTCAGGTTTGAACGCCACGTACGGAAAGCGGCGCGAGCTCTGCGGCAGGTCGTCGAGCTGCAACTGCTCCAGCTGCTTCTTGCGCGCGGTCGCCTGCCTCGCCTTCGACGCATTACTCGAGAACCGCTGGATGAACGCCTTCAGATCAGCGGCCTTGTCTTCGGCCCGTCTGCGTTCGTCTCTGCGCTGGCGAGCAGCAAGCTGACTCGCCTCATACCAGAAGTCGTAGTTGCCGACATAGAGTCGGATTCGTCCGTAGTCGATGTCTGCGATATGCGTACAGATGCGGTTGAGGAAGTGGCGGTCGTGAGACACGACGATAACCGTATTCTCGAATCGGTAGAGGAAGTCTTCGAGCCACGTAATGCTTTCGAGATCGAGATTATTCGTCGGCTCGTCCATGAGAAGGATGTCCGGATTACCGAACAGCGCCTGAGCGAGCAGAACGCGTACCTTCTGCGGGCCCTCAAGCTCGGCCATCCCTCGCTCGTGAAAGCTCTCGTCGAGTCCGAGTCCGGCAAGCAGGGTCGCAGCTTCCGCCTCCGCCTCCCAGCCGCCGAGCTCACCGAACTCGACCTCGAGCTCGCTCGCGCGCAGACCATCCTCTTCGGAGAAGTCCTCTTTCTCGTAGATAGCGTCACGCTCCGTCTTTACCCGGTAGAGGCGCTCGTGCCCTACAAGAACGGTGTCGAGTACCTTGTAGCCGTCGTACGCATTCTGGTCCTGCTTGAGTACCGCCATTCGCGCATCGGACGGTACCGATACGGTGCCGCTGTCCGGTTCAAGCTCCCCGGAGAGAATGCGGAGAAAGGTCGACTTGCCGGCACCGTTTGCGCCGATGATCCCGTAGCAGTTGCCGGGCTGAAACTTGAGATTCACATTCTTGAACAGCGTCGTATTACCGAACGACAGCTTCACGTCGGATGCAGTGAGCACGCGCAGCTCCTCCTATGGGACCTTGATCCTACTTGTGATGGATTGCGGAATAGTCTCATTTCCGCCGCCGTTTATGCAAGCGGCGCACCACACAGCGTATGAATCGCCGGTCACGCTCGCCGACTTCACGCCGGGCGAAATTGGTCTCCAGTGCGATCGCCACGACTCTATCGAGGTGCGCAGGACGAAGCGTTACTCCGGATGTATCGATCGAACGCCGCCATGATCGCCACCCGTCGCGAGCCGGGTCGGCGTCCGCCGGCGCCGCGGAAACCAACCGAGAAAGCTCACGCGAGAGCGGTCCTGCGGCGGCATGAGCACTGCGACTACGCTTCCACACGGTAAGAGCGACGGCAACACCGGCGGCGGCGAGCGTGACGAGCATCGCGGCGATCGCCTCGGGGAGCCAATCCACCGGCCTGCGGCCTCGTTCCCGATCAGCCAGGACATCCGCGGTATCGCCGAAGATGGTTCGAAGCTGTCGAAGGGTGTCCCCGTCCGGCGAAATCGTTACTTCGGACGCCTCGGCCACGGCGGCCTGGTCGACTCCCTCATCCTCGTCGGTGGCGAGCATCGGAGCGGTCGCCTCGACGATCCGCCAGTTCCCGTCGATCAACACTTCACTCCAGGCGTGTGCATTCAAGCCTCCTGCGTACCCGCGACCGCGATCGTCGGTTGTCACCATATATCCGGTTACGTAGCGTGCAGGCAGACCGGCTGCTCGTGCGAGCACGGTGAAAGCGCTCGCGAAGTGTACGCAGTATCCTTGCCGGTGATCGAGAAACCGTGCGACGAAATCACCTCCGCCTCTTCGCGGCGGCTCGAGCGTGTACACCGCTTCTCGATTCACGAATCTCTGAATCGATGCCACCGTCGCGTGCGGATCGTTCTCTTTGAGAGCCTCGGCGCTTTCGACTATCACTGACGGAAGATCTTCGGGTAGAGCAAGCCAGCGCTCCCGCGGTTCGTCGATCCCGGCCGGGCGCTCACGCAAAACAACGCCGGAGCGTTCGGTGCTCAGAACGATCTGCTGGTCGCGGAGCATCGGGTCTTCGGGAACGAAACCGCGGTTGAGGCTTTTTCGTTTCCATTCGATCGGCGGGTCGGTTTCGATTTCGACCGTATCAAGGGTATGGGCAACGCTTGAGATGAAATCGGAAACAACGGTGAGCTCCATACTGCCGCGCTCGTCGGTCGGTTCATCCTCTCCGAACGGGTCATCCGGCTCGCCATTACCGTCATCTTCACTGCGGTCGCTGACGAGCCACGATTCACCGGTGTATCGATCGAAAACCTCCGCGCGAAGGTAAAGGCGCCGATTCGGTGGACCGTCGACTTCGTAGACGGTGGCCTCGGAGAGCAGCGGCCGTGCATCGAGATCTCGCGAGTCGAGGCCGGTCCCATAGCCGGGAACGTCGGCGAGCAGCGGAAAACGCGGATACACCGCGAGAACGGTAGCGCGCAATCCGGGAGAGAGTACCCGGTCGACGAGCGCACTCCCCTGAGGCGGTGTGTGTGGGGCGGCCAACGCCGCGATTGCCGAGGCAAACGCCGCCACAGCGATCACGCGCCAGAGATCCCCGGTAGAACGACGAATCAAGCTGCGGATCGCTCTCAGAAGAGACGTGGAGCGAGGCGCATCGGCATCGTACGTTCGAATAGGACGTCCGGAGACCAGTGCACACAGGGCGAGCACCGCCGAAACGGTAAACAGGGCGTCGGTAGCGGTGACCAGACCGATCAGCAGGGCTCCCCATGCCGCCAGGAAGAAGCCCCCGAATGCGCGGCGCTCCGGAGCACTGCTCGCCGCGACCGCCGAAAAGAGCGCCGTAAACAGCACGAAAACATACGACACCGCTCCTCGAGCGGCACCGTCGTAGGCGAGCTCGAGCCAGACAAGATACGCTCCGAGCGGAACGATAACCGCCTGGGCGATAAGGACCGCAATGAGGAGGGTTGTCGCCAGAGTCGCGAGAACGAGCCGCTGTCCGTCGACAGCGGCTCGCAATGCGATCACAAGCAGCACGCCGAGCGCCAACGCCAGCGTGAGTGGTCCGCTCGATTCCAGCCAGATAGACACGACGCTGGTGGGAACCGCTACCACCGCCATGCGACCGACGCCGCGTGCAACTGTGGGCAGACCGACACGACGCACCTCTATACCTCCTCGGTGAGGTCATCGGCGCGGTCGAGTGCGATGCAGAAACGCCCTCGCGCTCGCATACGCGCCGAGAACGATCCGATCCGTGCGCGCTCACCATCGGTGAAACCACGCGTGTTGAAGAGCGCTCCAATACGCGGTCTGTGCCGCTCATCGCTCACCTGGTCGATTATCTCCGGATCAGCGCGATGGCTGACGTATATGATCGGTGCATCGGATCGGGAAAGACCGGCGTCGCGCACTGCTCGCGCGGTCTCCACCGGTCCGATCGGAGCCTGAAAAAAGATGCCGACCGATTCGCGCACGAAGCGCTCCAGAGGATGTTGTGACCAACCGTCCATGTAGACCGGCGGCACATTGCACCGTTCGATCGTCGCAGGAGTTCGATCGCGCAAGCACCCGGAAGCGAGCGCCACGGCAAGCTCGATCGAGACATCCTCCACCGTAACGTCGAGACCGCGGTCACCGCTATCGACCGGTCGAGTATCGAGAACGATGCGAACCCGATAGTCGACCGCCGAGTCGAACTCACGCACGACCGCGAGTCCAGTCGCGGCAAACCGCTTCCACGCCATGCGGCGTACGTCAACCCCGGTCCGATACTCAACCAGTTCCCGAAAGAGCGAGACATCCTGCCGCCCCTCCCCCCCGGCGCGTTCGGCGCCGGGCATTTCGCGAACCGGTCGCAAGACACCGCGACTGGGAGTGAGCACCCGGGGTGCAACATAGAAAGTGCGATGCCACACCTGCAGGCGCCACGTGACGAGCCCGAGAGGATCGCGGACGCCGAGAGACGATAGGCCGAGCTCGTACACTCCTCTCACCGGACAGAGCATTGTACGCTCGATAGTCAGAGCTCGCGAACGTGCCGGATAGACCGATACGTTCTCTACTCCGGCCGACAACCTTCCGGTCAGCAACGAAAAAGAAACTCGACACGCCGGCAGCTTCGATTCGTTCGTTATCACAAGCCGATACGCAACCGAGGCGCCCTTCTCCGGATGATCTGTCGAGAAGTCCTGATGGTAACGTAGGCCGGCAGCAGCAGCCGCAAGCCAGAGCAGTGACACGACCGGCAGAAGGAGCCACCATATCCGGAGCACCTGCAACCCTCCGCCGATATACCGCCCCCCGAGACCGAGAATAATGCCGAGTACCAACCACATACCGGCAACCCACGGATCCACGCGCACAGGCCAGATCGCGGGTGAGAAGTGCGCACGCGGTTCAGCCGCGTTTTCGAAAGTGCCGTCACCCGGAGCGTACCGCCCATTCGGGCCGCTCGATTCGTGCTCGACGCCCGGGTCGCCGAGGCGCTTCATGATTACGCCTCCACACTCCGTGCGGCGTAGCCGGTCGGGAGTCGAACGCTCTGCGCTATCCGCGATACGATCGCGTCCGGCGTCAACTGCTCCATCCGCGCTTCCGCGGACGGCTGAACGCGATGGGCGAGAACCGGGACCATCATCTCGCGCACATCTTCCGGCTCTACAAAGTCGCGACCGGAGATTGCCGCGCGCGCACGGGCGGCCTGCTGGAGATGAACGCCGGCACGCGGGCTACCCCCGAGCCGGAGGAGGCTCGACTGTCGGGTGCGGCTGAGCAGATCGATGATGAAATCGGCGATCCGTTCATCGACGTAGACCTCAGATACCTCTCGACGCGCTTCCCTGATATCCGCCGGAGCACAAACCGCTTCGAGATCGGTGGAAGCAGCCGAGACCAGGCCGTTCTTCAGAATCTCCCGCTCGAGATCCGGCTCGGGATATCCCAGCGTCAGCTTGATACCGAAGCGGTCGAGTTGTGCTTCGGGTAACCCGAACGTCCCGGCGAAGGTCGACGGATTCTCCGTGGCGAAGAGAAAGAACGGCTGCGGCAACTTATGCGTCTCGTCGTCGACCGTTACCCCTCCCTCCTGCATCGCCTCGAGAAGAGCGGCCTGCGTACGGGTCGAGGCCCGGTTGAGCTCGTCTGCGAGTATGAACTGGTGCATGACCGCCCCCTGGCGGAACCGGAATACCTGTGCCTCGACATCCCAGATATTCATGCCGGTAACGTCACCGGGCAGAAGATCGGGAGTACACTGAATGCGGCCGAAGTCCATTCCGGTAGCAGTCGCGAGCGCGCGTGCGAGTGTGGTCTTTCCTACTCCCGGAACATCCTCGACGAGAAGATGCAATCCGGAGAAGAGTGCGAGCACCGCCCGGTCGATTGTTTCGTCGGAACCTACGAAAACCGATCGCACTCGTTCGCGAACCAGTCCGGCTATCTTTGCTGTCGTGCGCGAGTTCACGGTGCCTCCTTGTACCGGTTCGTTCGTTCAAGTACAGTGTACCGCTCAACTCACCAAAGGTTAAATCGAGCCGACCACATGCAGCTATACTACCTGAGACATGGACAGAGCGGGAATAACACATTAGAGGGCACGAGCGAGTATCTGACCGAGCGGTTGTCCGAGCCCGATCTCACCGATATCGGAGTCGCACAGGCAGCCCGCACCGCGGAATACTTCTCCTGCGCGCGGCAGGGCGCGGCTGATGGCGCGTCGGCGCCGGTGCCGGGAAATCCGTACTGCGGAGACGGGCTCGACATCACACATATCTATTCGAGTCCGCATCTCCGAGCGCTGCGCACCGCGGCTCCGATCGCGAACGCGGTCGGGCGTCCGATCGACGTGTACGAAGGCATCCACGAGGCGGGTGGGGTGTTCCGTTTCGACGAAGATCGGAGGGTGCTCGCCGGTGATTCGGGACTGTCACGCGAAGGGGCACTCGAGATTCACGGTAGCATTCGCTATCCGGAAGCGATATCGAATGAAGGATGGTGGGGTTTCAGGCCTTTCGAGACCGAGGATGAACGGGTTACCCGGGCGAGCCGCGCGGTGGAGTTCTTTGCGCGGGAGCACTCACCGGACGATCGCATACTGATTGTCAGTCACTGCCACTTTTACGTCTACTTCTGTTGCGCTCTACTCGGCATGCCGTATCGCGACGGTTACTGGTTCACTCTGAACAACTGCGCGATCAGTCGTTTCGATTTCGGGCGCGGCGGGATAGAAGTGCAGTATTTGAACCGACAGGAGCATCTCGCACCTGATCTCTTCTCATAGCTCTAAGCGCCTTGTGCACCGGGTGGGTGCGCGGCAAAGCGCTGGACTGCTAAGTAGTGATTTCGATATATTGGGGGCATGGCAACCGGTATCGAAACAAAGAAAGCGATTCTCGACCTTCAAGGCGGCACATGCACGAGTTGTTCGATAGCAATCGAGCATTTCGCGAAGCGGCTCGACGGCATTTCGTTCGTTGAAGTCGATCGCGGCGCAAGTGAAATCCACGTAGAGTACAACGGCGATCCAGGCTATCTCGATCAGATAGTGTCCATGGTGCAGAAGATCGGATACGACGCGTGGATACGCGAAGCAGATATCCCGGTTGAGTAGCTCCTGTCGCACCCTTACCGTGCCGGGGATGCCTCGAGAGCCTGCCGGCGTAATCGGGCTACGGTGTGATTCAGTCGCGACAAGCGCTGGGCAATGAGTCGTGCGAGGAAGATGCCGTAGTACGGTTTCTCCTTAATGACCGATACGAAGCGGTTCTTGTCGATCGATATGAGGGTTGAGCGTCCGACCGAAACCACGTTGGCACTTCGTCGATTGTTCAGGAGGAACGACATCTCACCGAGAAAGACATCGTCGGGTGTCAGTGTCGTGATCCGCTGCCCTTGAGCGTAGATGTCGAGATTCCCCTCGGCTATGTAATAGAGGTAATCGGACTCCTCACCTTCGCGAAACACTATCTCGCCATCGGCGAAGACTCTCTCGTCGCTTTCCTCGAAGAGGCCGGGTACTACGTTCGCCCGTTTCCTTGAGTGTGGAAACTCGAAACTCACTTCGTTGCCCTCATCGTTGTAGTGCAGATTCGCTACGTACGCCTTCGTCATCCGCATACCATGCCCATGAGTTTCGAGATGTGCATCGTTATCGGTCAGGCGAGACCGCCAGTCGAATCCATCGCCTTCATCGCGAATCGTGTACCAACTCGACTCCTCGCCGATGCGATAGCTGAAGTGAATCCGTCGCGCCTTCAGACGCGGATCCTTCAGTTTCGCACGGATCAGATCTATGATATCACCACCGGCACTCAACCAGCGATTCTTCTCCTCATAGTCTATTCCGCAGTTCCCATGCTCGACCGCATTCATCAGGAGTTCGAAGAGCGCCAGGTGGAGCCGGTCGCGCCCTTCGCGATCAACATAGTTCGAGTTGTAGAGGTAGTTCGTGATGATATTCGCATATGCACCGGCATTGAATGGATCGTTATCCATAACGAACGAGCCGGAGATACTGCTCATGAGATAGTTCTGCAGATCCCGCTGGAAAAGAATCTGGCGATTCTGTATCAGAATCCGCACGACCCGCGGAAAGCTCGTGACGAACTCCCCGCGACGAATCATGCTCACGACATTGCAGTCGGAAAGGAGTTCGCGCGTTTTCGCTTCCTCTGATCTCCGACAAACGCCGATGATGCCACCATAGTGGAGCCAAGGATCGCTGCGAATCGTGTCGAAAATCGCCTCGAAATCCGTAGACGGATCAGAGAAATTGACCAGCGTCACCTCCGGGAGATCGTAGCGCAGCATCTCCAGGAACTCGTCGGTGTTGTCGTGGAATTCCGGAACGAACACATCATTGAATCGCGAGCAGATGCGCATAACTCGATCGTTCACGGCATGGTCGTTCGACATCACCGGCAACTTTCGCATGTGTCAAAGTATATGAATGGAGAGACTATTTCGCCAGCAAAACCACCGGTGGATCCAGGGACCCATCCGGCAGTTCAACTGTTTCGGAAGACTCCGCGACGACGCGTAGCGCATCCGTCCAAACGGAGGTTCGACGGCCTACAGTTTCGCGTAGAACTCGACGACGAGCTGATCGTCGGCAACCGCAGGTATAACGTCTCTGCTCGGAAGCACGGTTACACTGGCGGTCAGATCATCTCTACTGACCGACAACCACGGCGGCACCGGTCTCGAGCTGTTGTCGGCCATGAGCCTCCGCACCAGGTCACGCGTAGCCTTTCGTTCGCGAACCGAAATCTGGTCGCCGGCACGCACGATCGCACTCGGAATGGTCACCTTCCTACCATTGTGCAGGATGTGTCCATGGCTAACGAGTTGACGCGCTTGGGAGCGACTGGTCGCCATTCCGATTCGATATACGACGTTATCGAGACGGCACTCGAGCAACTGAAGCATGTTGTCACCGGTGACCCCGCGCATTCCTTTCGCGCGATAGAAAAGGTTACTGAACTGCTTCTCGCTGAGCCCGTAGGCGAACTTCAGCTTCTGCTTCTCATTAAGCTGCCGCCCATACTCAGTTTGACGCACACGTTTCTTCTTCGGCTCGCCCGGGGGGGCGGGCTTGCGTCGTAGCAGCCGGTCATATTTCTGATTTCCGTAGATGTTCACACCGAACCGGCGAACGATCTTCCCTTTCGCTTTCGTGTTTCGCGCCATGAATGCGTCTCTCTCCTGTCAATGGTGAGGCGGTAGCTTAGCGAATT